>JBKPOL010000117.1:0-5772 GCA_046733075.1 Pseudomonadota bacterium
GGAAGTTGATGCTGATGTCCTGGTACTGATGGCCCCCCGGCTCGTGTGGCAGCACGATGTTGAGACCGATCGCCGGCGCGCGTCCGGCGTGCGCGCCATGGTTCGCCGCCTGCATGATTCCCGGGCCTCCACCGGAGATCACCGAGAACCCCGCGTCGGACAGTTTGCGCGCGATCGCCTTCGCGGTCGCGTAGTACGGATGCTCTTCCTTGACGCGCGCGCTTCCGAACATGCTGACGGCGGGACGCACGCCGTTCAGCCGATCGGCTGCCATCTGAAACTCTGCCATAATTCCCAGCACCCGCCACGCTTCCTGTCCGTTCGTCGAATACAGCGCTTGCGGGTCAATCATTTCCGGAATCTTGTGCGTTTGCTGCCGCATGGCGAAACTCATCCTCGTCGATGGTTCATCGTATCTGTACCGGGCATTCCATGCGCTGCCGGACCTCCGGACATCCAAGGGTGAGCCGACCGGCGCGCTGCGCGGTGTGCTGGCGATGTTGCGCCGTTTGGTAATCGACGACAAGCCGGACTATTTCGCCGTCGTTTTCGATGCACCCGGCAAGACGTTTCGCGATGCGTGGTACGCCGACTACAAGGCGAATCGCCAGGCGATGCCGGACGATCTGTCGTTGCAGATCGGGCCACTGCATGAGCTCGTGCGCGCGCACGGATGGCCGCTGCTGATGATCGAGGGCGTCGAGGCGGACGACGTCATCGGAACGCTGGCGTGCAAGGCCAAGGCGGCGGGCGTGGAGACGGTGATCTCGACATCGGACAAGGATCTCGCGCAACTCGTCGAGCCCGGCATCACTCTCGTCAACACGATGACCAACGAACGTCTCGATCACGACGGCGTCGTGGCGAAGTTCGGCGTGCGGCCCGACCAGGTGCTCGATCTCCTGACGCTCACCGGCGACGCGATCGACAACGTTCCCGGTGTCGCGAAGGTCGGCCCGAAAACCGCGGCGAAGTGGCTGATCCAGTATGGAACGCTCGATGACGTCATCGCACATGCGGCCGAAATCGGCGGCGTCGTCGGCGAAAACCTGCGCACGGCGCTCGACTGGCTGCCGCAGGGCAAGCGCCTCCTGACGGTGCGGCGCGATTGTGAATTGACGACCGACGTCGATCAACTGACGTTCGGCGCACCTGCGATCGATCGTCTGCGTTCGCTTTATGAGCGGTTCGAATTCAAGAGCTGGCTCGGCGAGTTCGCACGCGGCGAGCGTGAGACGCATGTCGCGGCAAAGTCGAATTCGGTAGATGCGGGGGCGGTCACAGGTGCCGCGCCGAGGGAGCCGAAGGCGCCTGCGGTCGAGTACGAGACGCTTCTTGCACGCGACGCCTTCGACAAGTGGTTGCACGCAATCTCGGATGCGGCGCTCGTGTCGTTCGACACGTCGACGACGACCGCCGATCCGCTCCGCGCCGAGATCGTCGGCATCTCATTTTCGATCGAGCCGACGCGCGGCGCCTATGTGCCGATAGGCCATCGCTACGCGGGCGCACCGCCGCAGCTCGACGCTCGCGAGGTGCTTGACGCGCTCAAACCGTGGCTCGGCGATGCGCGGCGCGGAAAGCTCGGACAGAACCTCAAGTATGCGCAGCACGCGCTCGCGAACCATGGGATCCATCTTCGCGGTTGTGCGCACGACACGGAGCTCGAGTCGTACGTGCTCGAATCGCACAAGCCGCACGACCTTGAAAGCCTTGCGCGTCGGCATCTCGATCTGCCCACGATCGACTACGACGCGGTGACCGGGAAGGGCGTGCATCGCATCTCCTTCGACCAGGTTGCCATCGATCGCGCAACGACCTATGCGGCGGAGAACGCCGACGTAACACTGCGCGTCCACCGTCATCTTGCGGCACAGATCGAAGCGGACCCCAAGCTTGCGCATGTCTACACGACGATCGAGCTGCCGGTGCGCGAAGTGCTGTTCCGGATGGAGCGCACCGGTGTGCTCGTCGATGCCGACGTGCTGAACGCGCAGGGACGCGATCTCGGCGAGCGCGTGAATGCGCTGGAGCAGGAGGCGCATCGGCTGGCCGGTACGCCGTTCAACCTGGGCTCGCCGAAGCAGCTGTGTGAAATCCTTTTCGACCGGATGAAACTGCCGGTCCGCAAGAAGACGGCGACGGGGCAACCATCGACGGACGAAGAAGTCTTGCAGGAGCTTGCCGCCGACTATCCTTTGCCTAAGGTCCTGCTTGAATACCGCGCGCTTTCCAAGCTCAAGTCCACGTACACGGACAAGCTGCCGACGATGGTGAATGCGCGGACAGGACGGGTGCACACCACGTTCTCGCAGACAACGGCCGTGACGGGCCGCCTCGCGTCGATCGAGCCCAACCTGCAGAACATTCCAATTCGTACGACGGATGGCCGACGCATCCGCGAAGCGTTCATCGCGCCGCGCGGACATGTGCTTCTGTCGGCCGACTATTCGCAGGTCGAGTTGCGCATCATGGCGCATCTCTCCGAAGACCCGGCGTTGCTGCGCGCGTTCAAGGAGGGCGACGACATCCACCGCGTCACCGCGGCCGAAATCTTCGGTGTGCCGCCGGCGGAGGTGACGGCCGATCAGAGGCGATACATCAAGGCGGTGAACTTCGGCCTCATCTACGGCATGAGCGCGTTCGGCCTTGCGACGCAGCTCAACATCGAGCGCAGCGCCGCGGCGCAATTCATCGAGCGGTATTTCACGCGCTATCCGGGCGTCGCGGCGTACATGCAGCGCACGCGTGAGCTGGCGCGCGAGCAAGGATACGTCGAGACCGTATTCGGACGCCGCCTGTTTCTGCCGGACATCCGCGCGGCAAGCGGACCGCGGCGATCGGCTGCGGAACGCGCGGCGATCAATGCACCGATGCAGGGCACAGCGGCCGATCTCATCAAGCTCGCGATGATCGCCGTGCAGCGGTACCTGGACGAAGCCGGGCTCGCCACGCGCCTCATCTTGCAGGTGCATGACGAGCTCGTGCTCGAGGCGCCTGCCGACGAGCTCGAACGCGTCACGCGCGACCTGCCCGACCTGATGACGTCGGTGGCGACTCTGCGGGTGCCGCTCAAGGTGGATCTAGGCACCGGGCCGAACTGGGAGCAGGCGCATTCGTAGGAATCCACGCGTGGGGCCACTCCCGTAAGGGACGTCGAGGTGTATCGCCACCGTGCATTCGCGCCGCTTCGCGCGAACCGGTCCCGCGCCTACGACCTGGCGAAGATCGTTCGCCACCCCGCATAGCAGCTGCCCACGAGCATTGGCCCGAGCACGAGCCATCCGAGACCCATCGGGATCGTCGCGACGATGGCGAGGCCGATGTAGATCAGCCCATAGAGCAAGAACGCGCCGAAATTGCGCCACGTCGCCGCGAAGCTTTTCTTCAGCGCGGCCATCGGTGGCTCGCCGTTCAGGACAACGAGCGCGGGCGCGAACCAGTAGGCCATTGCAACCGCGAGCGTAATGGCAAGCGCTATCAGTCCGACTATAAGTACGGCAAGCCCCGCCGACGCGAGCGCGCTGTAGTCGATCGCCGTGCTGCCGAGGTCGGACAGCGCCTCGAGCCCGGCCGCACCGAAGGTCAGGAATATCGTTGCAACCATGACGACGGCGGTCACGCAGACGACGGCGAGCCACAGCAGTCCGAGCAGGCATAGCGGTGCGAAGCGGCCCCCCTGAAAGCCTTCGAACAGGTGGCCGATGCGCAATGGCTCGCCTCGCGCGAGCGCATGACAGCCGAGCATGACGCCGCCGGCGAGCACGGGGATTAGGACCGTATGAATGAGGCTTCCGACGATCGGAATCATCACGAGCGCGATCGACACGATGACGAACAGGACGAAGATGGCGATCCATACGGCGGGTGCCGCGCAGAAGATGCGCCAGCTCTCGCCCCACCACGCCGCTCCTTCACCGGCCGCAAGCTGTCGCGGCGGTGGCGCTCCGGGTGCGGGTCCGGCGAGCGTGCCCGCGACGGCTGCGGAGTTCTGCAAATCCATGGGAGCCCTCCAGAAACTATATGCTTATACCGGCAACCGGTGACGCGTCGATTGTCGCGTAGCTTCTCCGAAAATACGAGCGTTGACGAGCTTCTCGGAAAATTCGAGCGTTGACGAGCGGCGCTTGCCAAATAGCGTCTTCAGTCCCATCTGCTTTGCCGCCCGGTGCTTTTCATTCATCCATTTCTGACTCCGAACCCATGGACTCGATCGCAGACCAGCTCGCTCAGTACGGCGTTCCATTGATTGGACTGAACGTGCTGCTCCAGCAGCTCGGCCTGCCAATCCCGGCCGTGCCGACGATGATGCTTGCCGGCGCGCTGGCGGTCGCCGGGCGGATCGATTTCGCCGCCGCATTCGCCATTTCCGTGATGGCGTCGCTGGTTGCCGACCTCATCTGGTTCTGGGCCGGCCGTCGCTATGGTTATCCGGTGCTCCGTTTCCTCTGCCGCATTTCGCTCTCACCGGATACGTGCGTTCGTCAAACCGAGGGAATCTTCGAGCGGTGGGGATTCTTTTCGGTGGTCGTGTCGAAGTTTGTCCCGGGCTTCTCGACGGTCGCGCCTCCCATTGCAGGCGCGCTTCGTATGCCCATCGCGGCGTTCGCCGCCGCCTCCGCCGCAAGCGCCGGGCTTTGGGTTGGCGCAGCCATGGTGGTCGGCGTCGTCTTTGCGAGCCAGATCGAGTTCGTCCTGGAATGGATACAGGCGCATCTGGCGCTTGGTGGATTCCTCCTCGGTGCACTCGTCGGTGCGTACGTCATGCTGAAGGCGATTCAGCGCTGGCGTATGACGCGGTTTCTCGCCGGTGCAATGATCGACGTCGAAGAGCTGCGGGAGCGGCTTTCGCAGCATCCGCGTCCGTTTATCATCGACGTCGGCTCGAACCTTGCGCATCACTCGCGCCCGCACATTCCCGGAGCCGTTCTCCTCGACCTCGATGCGATCGCTCGCATGGACGACTTTCCGCAGGATCGCGAAATCGTCCTGTACTGCGCGTGCCCGAACGAAGAATCGGCACGCAGGGGCGCGAAGCTGTTGCTCCAGAAGGGCTACCGCCGGGTGCGACCGCTCGTCGGAGGCATCGACGCATGGTCGCGCGCGGGCTTTCCCGTGGAACACGGCACGACGGTGACGTTCAAGCCCGCCGCCTCCGTGGCCGCGCGCACGGCGTCATAAGCGGGTAGCCGGTCGGCGCAGCGCCGCGGAGCACCCGACGTTGCTCCCAGGCAAGCGCGCGGAGCCGGCCCGGACACGGCTCGTCGTCGCCGCAAGGCGCCCGCTATGAAACGATTGCTTGCAGTTTCCTAGTCGAATCAGCGCCATAATCCGGCGGCCATCCGCGAACCAACGCCGCGCGATCCCCTCTGACTTGCGGGAGCGAGCGCTCTTTTGGCGCCGACAAGCGATCGAGCGTTCGTGGGGCCGCCGCGCTCAACTCTCCATTCATGGCCATGCCCGCCGACTCGCCCGCACCTCGCACGACCGACATGCTTCCCGAGCGAAGGCCAAATCGGGCCAGGGTGTACGTCATCGGCCTCATCCTGCTGGTCGCGGTCGGCGGCGCGATCTGGTACGCGGTAACGCCGCACGCGACGGACGCTGCTGCGGGTCCGGCGACAGGCAAATCGGCCGCAGGACCGAACGGCGGAGGTTTCGGTCCCGGCGGCGGCGGTGGCGCGGATGGCCGGCGCGGCGGTGATCCCCGCACGGTGATTCCCGTCGCTGTTGCGCCCGCGCGCAGCGTCGATTTCATCGTCTATCAGAACG
>JBKPOL010000118.1:0-24872 GCA_046733075.1 Pseudomonadota bacterium
CTGCTGCACGACGCGGACCGCAAGCCGCTCATGGTCCGCATCCGCCGCGGTCGGGCGCTTGTCCGCGTCGGCATCCGCCGATGCGCTCACCGAACGTTCAGCCACGGCGCGGCTCGGCGCGATGGGTCGTCGAATAGGCGATGAGGATGGCAACGAGCGCCAGGCCGAGCAGCACCGCGGCCATCAGACCGGCTGCACGCGTGTCGAAAGCCTGAACGCGATCGTAAATGGCGACGGCAATCGTCCGCGTCTCGCCGGGAATGTTGCCGCCCACCATCAGCACGACACCGAATTCGCCGAGCGTGTGCGCGAACGTGAGCACGACGGCCGACAGGATTCCCGGCCACGCGAGCGGCAACTCGATCTTGCCGAAGATTCGCCATGCGCTCATTCCGCAGCACGCTGCCGCGGGTCGCACGTCCGCAGGAATCGCTTCGAACGCGCGTTGCATCGGCTGGATCGCGAACGGGAGATTGAAGATCAGCGACGCGGCGAGCAGACCGGCGAAACTGAACGCAAGCGGATGTCCGGACAGCGCGCCGAACGCGGCTCCAAGCGGCGATTGCGCGGCGAACGCCGACAGCAGGTAATAGCCAAGCACGGTCGGCGGCAGGACGAGCGGCAGCGCGAGCGCGGCCTCGAGCAGTCGTCGCCCGGGAAAGCGGCGCCACGCGAGCTCGCGCGACAGCAGGATGCCGATGGGCAGCAGAACGGCCACCGTCCACGCGGCGAGCCGCAGCGAAAGCGTCAGCGCCTGCCAGTCCATTCGCCGGACCGCACAGACCAGGCAAAGCGGGCGTCAAGGACGAACCGGCATATTCGAGGCACCCTGCTGCGGATGAGGCTTTCCGCCGGAGTCATCGGCGACATCGCGATCCATTGCGCCGGAGGCGCGTCCTCACGGCGATTGCTGAAAGCCGTAACGCTCGAATAGCGCATGCGCCGTCGGCCCGTCGAGGAAATCACGGAACGCGCGCGCCGTGGCGCCCGCTCCTTTGACGAGCACCATCTTCTGCAGCAGCGGTCCATGTGCCGTAGCGGGCAGCATGACCGCTGTCCCGCGCTCGGCAAGCGCCGGCGCCCGGGTCAGCGAATACGCAATGATGCCCGCCTGCGCCGCGCCGCTCGCCACGAACTGCGCGGCCTGGCTGACGTTCTCGCCGAGCACGAGGCGAGACTCGATCCTGCCCCACAGTCCCGCGTGCATCAGCAGCTGTCGCGCTGCGCGGCCGTACGGCGCATGCTCGGGGTTCGCGATGGCGAACTTGACGAGGCGACCGTCGTTAAGCGCGCGCTCCAGATCGCGCAGCTCCGCATCGGCGACGATCGGCGAGCCGCGCGGCGTGTAGAGGGCGAGTCTGCCGATCGCGTACACGGCACCGGCATCGACGGTGCGACCCTCCTGTGCGAGCGCGTCGACGTAAGCGGCATCGGCGGACAGGAACAGCTCGAATGGAGCGCCCTCCGCGATTTGCCGCCGGAAGTTGCCGGACGAGCCGAAAGCGATGCGCACCTGACGCCCCGTTGCGCGCGTGAATTGCGCCGCGATGTCCTGCAACACGAACTGCAGGTCGGACGCGGCGGCGATATTGGGAACGTCGGCGGCGCGCACCGGGGCCGCAATGAATACGCCCGGCACCGCGAGAATGGCTGCAACGACGATACGCCGGAGCCGGCACGGCATGGCGTTGTATACGCTCATATATAACGACAAACTATAGCGACCCGCCTGCCCGCTGTCCAACATGACTTCATCAGCGGTGAAGCGCGTCTGTTCGCTTACGAAGGGTCAGGTGGCAGCGGCCAGCATTCCGCGCCCGGAGGGGTCAGAGCCGCATCGGAAGCAGGGCAGACAAGCGACCGAAGACGGTGTTCAATCGGGCACTTCGTCCCCTCGCCCATGAAAACATGTCGCTGAACCCTTCGTACTTCCCGCGGTGGACCGTACGCACGAGCGGCGTCATCGCGCCCGACGAACGCCTGCCGCTCCCGCAGACGCTCGCGCTCGGATTGCAGCACGTCGTCGCGATGTTCGGCGCGACCGTGCTCGCGCCGCTCCTCATGGGCTTCGATCCCAATGTCGCGATTCTCTTCTCGGGCGTCGGCACGCTGATCTTCTTCGTGCTCGTCGGTGGCCGCGTCCCGAGTTATCTCGGCTCGAGCTTCGCATTCATCGCGGTCGTCGTCGCCGCGACCGGTTACTCGGGGAGCGGGCCGAACGCGAACATCGCCGTCGCGCTCGGCGGCATCATTGCAGCGGGCATCGTCTATTCGATCATTGCGGCAATCGTGATGCTCGCCGGATATGGCTGGATCGACCGTGTGATGCCGCCGGTTGTCACGGGCAGCGTCGTCGCTGTAATCGGACTCAACCTCGCTCCGATTGCAGTCAAGAGCATTTCGGGATCGACGCTCGATACGTGGATCGGGATTGCGACGATCCTCGCGGTCGGCCTGATCGCCGTTCGTGCACCCGGCCTCGCGGGTCGGCTGCCGGTGCTGCTCGGCGGGCTTGCGGGCTATCTGTTGCATGCCGTGTGCACGAACGGGCTCGGGCTCGGAAAGCCGATCGATTTCAGTGGCGTTGCCAATGCGGCGTGGATCGGGTGGCCGCACCTGATGGCGCCCGTATTCAACGGCGCTGCCGTGGCGTTGATCGCGCCCGTCGCTGTGGTGCTCGTTGCCGAGAACCTCGGGCACATCAAGGCGGTGGCCGCGATGACGGGAAGCAACCTCAACCCCTACCTGGGCCGCGCCTTCCTCGGCGACGGACTGGCGACGATCGTCGCGGGCATGGGAGGCGGCACCGGCGTTACCACGTACGCCGAGAACATCGGCGTCATGGCGGTCACGAAAATCTATTCGACGCTGCTGTTCGTCGTCGCGGCGTGCGTTGCGCTGGTGCTCGGCTTTTCGCCGAAGTTCGGCGCGCTCATCATGACGATCCCGGGGTCGGTGCTCGGTGGCCTGTCGATTGTCGTCTTCGGACTGATCACGGCCACCGGCGGGCGCATCTGGGTGGAAAATCGCGTCGACTTCTCGCGCGCGCGGAACTTCGTCACCGCCGCCGTCACGCTCACGATCGGCGCCGGTGACCTGGCGCTCAAGCTCGGCGGCTTCACGCTGGGTGGAATCGGTACCGCGACGTTCGGTGCGATCCTTCTCTACCAGTTGTTTCGAGACAGGGACGGCGCGTAGCGGCTTTTCGACGCCGAAAGCGGGGCCCACATCGTCCCAGGCGCCCGCCTCTTCGCCCTCACGTGTGTACGCATCAGCCGCGAGCAAAGAGGCGCTCGAGCACGCACATCGGCGCCCGGCCTTGTCGAATCACCTCTGCATCGAATCAGCCGCGCGCAAAGAGGCGCTTGAGCGCGCGTAAATCCTCGGCGCCCGCAGCAAGCGCCATCGCCTCGATGCGGCGATAACGTCGCACGACTTCAACGCCAAGCGGCGTCACGTGCGCGCCGCCTCCGCGTGAGCCGCCCGTTTCAGCTGCAACCACCGGACCTTGAAAGCAGTGGTTCATCGTATCGACCAGGAGCCAGGCGCGCCGATACGACATGCCGAGCGTCTTGGCCGCCGCCGAAATGGACCCCGTGTTCCCGATCGCCTCGAGCAGGTCGATCTTTCCCGGCCCGATCGCGATGTCGGCACCCTTGGAGATACGCAGGCGAAAGCGGACGTCGGTAGCAATGCGCTTCGTCATCGGGCCGGGTTGCGAAATGGCACGTCCGGCCTAATCTTGCGACGGATGAACATGGCTTGGAGCGTGCGATGACGAAGCGGATCGTGGCGATTCACCGAAGTCCCGAAGGTCACTGGGTCGGCGACGGCTTCCCGGTGCGAAGCCTTTTTTCCTACCACACGCAGGGTGCTGCGCTCAGCCCGTTCCTGCTGCTCGACTACGCCGGCCCCGCTGAGTTCGCGCCCGCGAGCAAACGGCGCGGCGTCGGCGAGCATCCGCACCGCGGGTTCGAGACGGTGACCATCGTGTACCAGGGCGAAGTCGAGCATCGCGACTCCGCAGGCAACGGCGGACGCATCGGCCCTGGGGACGTCCAATGGATGACGGCGGGCGCCGGCCTGATGCACGAGGAATTCCATTCGGAGTCCTTCACGCGCCGCGGCGGCACGATGGAAATGGCGCAGCTGTGGGTCAACCTGCCGGCGAACGACAAGATGTCCGCGCCGCATTACCAGCCGATCGTGTCGGCCGACATTCCGAGCGTCGCTCTCCCCGACAACGCCGGCCACGCGCGTGTCATTGCCGGGCGTTACGGCGAGCGGCGCGGGCCTGCTCAGACCTATACGGACCTCAACGTCTGGGACGTGCGCGTTGCGAGCGGCAAGTCCGTCACGTTGCAGCTTCCCGAGGGTCATACGGCGGCGATCGCGCTACTGCGCGGAAGCGTCAAGGTCAACGGCACGCAGGATGCGTCGGGACCGATGGTCGTGCAATTCGATCGCGCGGGAACGGACGTGCGGCTCGATGCCACGGCCGATGTCACGTTCCTCGTCCTCACGGGCACGCCGATCGACGAGCCGATTGCGGGATACGGTCCGTTCGTGATGAACACCCGCGAGGAGATCATGACCGCGATCAGCGATCTGCAGGAAGGGCGTTTCGCGCGCCTCGCGCCGGCATGACCCCAAATCGAAGCCGGCGAGGCACTCCGATCGCATCTCTCACTCCGCTTCTTGGGTTACGTTTCCAACCCCTCCCGCTTGGGAAGTGATCCGAGCAGCGGCTGGATGATGTCCATCGGCAGCGGAAACACGATGGTCGAGTTCTTGTCGGCAGCAATCACCGTCAGCGTCTCCAGGTATCGCAGCTGAATTGCGAGCGGCGACCCCGACAGGACCTGCGCCGCCTCGAACAGCTTCTGCGCCGCCTGCATCTCGCCCTCGGCGTGAATCACTTTCGCGCGGCGCTCGCGTTCGGCCTCGGCCTGGCGGGCGATTGCGCGAATCATCGACTCGTTGATGTCGACGTGCTTGATTTCGACGTTCGCGACCTTGATGCCCCATGAGAGCGTCTGCGCATCGAGCGTCTGCTGGATGTCAACGTTCAGCTTCTCGCGCTGAGACAGCATTTCGTCCAGATCGTGCTTGCCGAGCACCGAGCGCAGCGTGGTCTGCGCGAGCTGGCTCGTCGCCATTAGGAAGTTCTCGACCTCGATGATCGCCTTCTGCGGATCGACGACGCGGAAGTAGACGACCGCGTTGACCTTCACGGACACGTTGTCGCGCGAGATCACATCCTGGCTCGGCACGTCGAGCACCACCGTGCGCAATTCGACCCGCACCATCTGCTGAATCCCCGGCACGAGGATCACGAGCCCCGGTCCCTTCACTTTCCAGAATCGCCCGAGCTGGAACACGACGCCGCGCTGGTACTCGCGCAGCACGCGCAAGGAAGACGTCGCGAGGATTACCAGAATGAGAATCATCAGGCCGGGACCGATCAGCGCCATCAACGTGCTCCTTCGTCTTCGTTAGCCGTCGGCCAGCGGGGCGACGCGCGGACGCAGGCCATCGACGGCGACGACCCGCACCTTCTGGCCGCGAACGACACGCGCTGCCGTTTCCACCTGCCAGGTTTCACCCTGGATATTCGCCCAGCCGGTGTCGACCGCATCTTCGAGCATCTCGCCATCGACGCCGACGAGCGCGGTCACGCCGCTCACGACCGGACGCTTGCGCGCGCGGAGCGCCATCTGCGCGACGGCGACCACGAACACGACCGACACCACCGCCAGCACCGCGATCAACGTCCACGGAATCCCGAAGCCCGGAAAGTCGGTATCGATCAGCATCATCGCGCCCACGACGAACGCAACGATACCGCCAACGCCAAGCGACCCATACGTCGGCATGAACACCTCGCCGACGATGAACGCGAGCCCGAGCGCCATCAGCGCGAGCCCCGCGTAGTTGACGGGCAGCAGGTGCAACGCATACAGGCCAAGCAGAAGCGACACGGCGCCGATGACGCCCGGAAAGACCAGCCCCGGGTTGCCGAGCTCGAAGATGAGCCCGTAGACGCCGAGCAGCATCAGGATCGTCGCAACGCTCGGATCCGTGATGATCGACAACACCCGAAAGTGCCAGTCGGGCTCGAAGGCGATGGTGGGTGCGCCCGCGAGCTGCAACGTGCGCTCGCCGCCGGCCGTCGTGATCCTGCGGCCCTCGAGCTGTTTCTGCAGGTCCTGCGCGTCCGTGGCGATGATGTCGATCACCTTCTGGTTCTTCGCCTCCGATGCGGACAGGCTGGCTGCTTCGGTGACGGCCTTCTCGCCCCATTCGGCGTTGCGCCCGCGCAATTGGGCGAGGCTGCGTATGTACGCCGCGGCGTCCTGCATCGCCTTGCGCTCGTGCGTGTCCGTCGGCGCTGCCTTCTTGTCGCCATTTGCACTCGAAGGCGGGGCGGACGGCGTCAGGCCGATCGAGACCGGCGATGCGGCGCCCACGTTGGTGCCCGGCGCCATCGCCGCGACATGGCTCGCATAGAGAATGAACGTTCCCGCGCTGGCCGCACGCGCACCGGCCGGCGCGACATAGGTGACGACGGGGATCGGCGACGCGAGCACGTCCTGCACGATGCGGCGCATCGACGTATCGAGCCCGCCGGGCGTGTCGAGCGTCAGCACGACGAGCTGCGCGTTGTCGCGCGCGGCGCGCGCGAGTCCGCGCTGGACGTACTCGGCGCTCGCCGGACTGATCACGCCGGCGACGTTCAGCGCGACGATCGGACCCGCTGCGAATGCGAAGCCGGCTGCGCTACAGACGGTCGCGACGAGCGCGAGCAAGGTGAGGAGACGTTTCATAGGACGTGCGCGCGACGCTGCGCCGGCGCCCCGCCATTCGCGGCAGGAGATGCGCACACCGTACATCTCCGACCCGCAATTGTCGTGAGGCGCAAGATCAGCCGCCGCGCATCGCGCGACGGCCCATTATCCCCTCGACTTCCTCGGCGGCAACGCCGGGCGCCGCAGTATGGGTCGCTCACCGAACTCCGGCTTTGCCGACTTCGCGGCCGCCGCGAGCTCGAGCGCCGTCGACAGCGCGGTTTCGAGTTGCCGATCGCGCCCCGCGGCCGCGTCCTGCGGCGCGTTGTCGACCTCGATCTCGGGGTCCGTGCCGTAGTTTTCGACCGCGAATCCCACGTCGGTGAACCAGAACGAAAATTCGGGCTGCGTCGTCTCGGTGCCGTCGACCAGGCGATGGCGCGGATTGATGCCGATCACGCCGCCCCAGGTACGCATGCCGACCAGCTTGCCGATCTTCATCAGCTTGAAGCAGTGCGAGAAGATGTCGCCATCGGAGCCCGCGTGCTCGTTCGTCACCGCCACGACGGGGCCGGCGGGTGACTCGACCGGATAGGGCTCGGGTTGGCCCCAGCGCGTGAGGTCGTAACCCAGCCGGCGTCGCGCAACCTTTTCGAGCAGCAGCTGCGACACGTGCCCGCCGCGGTTGTAGCGCACGTCGACGATTAGCGCATCGCGATCGCACTCGGTGCCGAAGTAGCGGTGGAACTCCGCAAAACCGGCGGACATCATGTCGGGCAGATGCAGGTAGCCGACGCGTCCGTTCGACTGCTCATGCACGCACGCCCGATTGCGCTCGACCCATTCGCGATAGCGCGCAGGCGCTTCGTCGGCGAGCGTCGTGACGACGACGTTGCGCGGCGCACCGTTGCTGCCGTTTGAGCTCGCAACCCCGTCGCTTGCGCCGTTGATCCTGGACGCAAGCGTCAGCTCGACCTTGGCGTTCGCCTGATGAACGAGGAGCGCCTGTGGCGGGCGCTCGCGCGACACCGGCTGCCCGTTCACGGCGACGATGCGCTCGCCGACGCGCACCTGCACGCCGACGGCATTGAGCGGCGAATCGGCGGTCGCATCCCAGGGGTCGCCCTCCACGATTCGCGTCACTTCGAAGCTCGATCCATCCGCAGCGAGCGTCAGGTCGGCGGCGAGATGGCCGAGCGTGATGGGCGGTGGACGGCGGTGGTCGCCGCCGGCTTCATACGCATGCGAGGTGCCGAGCTCGCCCTGCGCTTCCCAGATCAAATCGGACAATTCGCTGCGCGTCGCAATGCGCTCGAGCAGCGGCTCGTAGCGTGCGTACACCGCCTCCCAGTCGATGCCGGACATGTCGGGCACCCAGAACTGGTCGCGCTGCAGCCGCCACACCTCGTGCATCATCTGCCGCCATTCGCGGCGTGGATCAACCGATACGCGAACGCGGCCGAGATCGATCCACCCGCTCTGGCGCGACGGCTCGTCACTTGGAGGCTGCGCACGCTCGCGCGGATCGGGCGTGCGATCGGCGCGAATCGCGCGCAGGCGCTTGCCATGGCGCAACACGAGTGTCACATGATCGTCCGCGACGACGAAGCGGTCGAGCTTGTCGACGAGCGTGTCGGTCTTCTTCGTGTTGAAATCGAACACCTCGAGACGACCCGGCAGATCCTTGTGGCCGCCGCGCCCGTGCGCCCCGACCACCGGCATGAGCGTCCATACGACCTTGTCGCCGACGACACCCGCCATTTGATCGAAACGCCCTTCCGGCACCGGAAAGGCGGCGACGCGACGCGCGATGCCGTCGAGATCGACGGTGACCGCGCGTGGCGCTTCATCGGACTTTTCCCGCTGCGCGCGCGGATCGTCGGGCTTCATGCCCTTGGGCTCCGGCTCGAACGGAGCACGCTGATCGGCCTGCAGCGCAATCAGGTACGGACGCGCTGCGCGCGGGAAACTCAATTCGAACTGCACGTTGTCGTAGACCGGGTCAAACGTGCGCAGCGACAGGAAGTACAGGTATTTGCCGCCAGGATCGAACGACGGACTGTAGTCACGGAATTCCGGTGTCGTGACGAGCGTGCTGGTGTCGCTCGCGACTCCGTACAGCTTGATCGCTGAATGCCGCGGGCTCGTCCAGAACGGATACGCGAGCCAGGCGCCATCAGGCGACCATGCAACGCTTTCGGAGCGTCCGGAGTCGCTGTGATCGATAACCTTGCAGGTGTTCGCCTCCACGTCGACCAGCAGCACTTCATGGCGGTGATTGGTGAGCGCGATGCGCGCGCCGACAGGCGACGTGCGCATGGCCACGACGCGACCGATGTCGAACCGAAGGACGCGCGTCTCGCCGTTCTGGAGGACGACGAGACGCTCGTCGCGTTCCTCGTCACTGACGGCGACGAGCGACTCGCCGCCGGCTAGCCATTGGCCATGCCGATAGCGGACTCCATCGGGAATGCCGTGCTGTCGAACCGCACCCTCCCAAAGCGCAAACGTGAAGAGCTTTCCCCGCGTCTCGATTGCGAGGCTGTGTCCGGCCGGATGCACCTGGAAGCCTGCGACATTCTCGGCGGCGTCGACGAATTTGCGCGCCGCCTGCGTGCGGTGCGAGGGCACGTCGATGGGGAGGCGCGTCGTCGCGTCCTTGTCCGGATCGAACAGCCACAGGTCGGCGCCGCATTGATAGACGATGCGCCGGCCGTCCGTCTGCGCGTGGCGCGCATAGAAGTCGTCGTGATCCGTATGCCGCCGCGAGTCCGATCCATCCGGGCGGCACGAATACAGATTGCCGACGCCTTCAACGTCCGACAGGTAGAAGATGCGCTCGCCGATCCACATCGGGCTCGTGATGTTCCCCGCGAGCTCCGTCATGCGGCGGAAATTGCCGCCACCATCCGTGTCGATCCACAGGTGCCCCGCGGTTCCGCCGCGATAGCGCTTCCAGCGCGCGGGGTCCGCCGTGTTGCGTCCGATCAGCTTGCCCTTGCCGGGCCCGAATGCAAGATGATTGACCTGCCCGAGCGGCAGCATCTGCGGCGTACCGCCTTCGAGCGGCAACGTGAACGCCCGGTAGTTGCGGAAAAAAGGCTGTCCGTACGTCGTGACGAACAGGATGCGGCCATCGGGCGTGAAGCCGCGCACCATCACATCGGGTCCGAGCCACGTCATGCGCCGCGCGAGGCCGCCCTCCGCGGACATCAGGTAGACCTCGGGATGCTGCTCGTCGCGGCCCACGAAAGCGATCCATTTGCCGTCCGCGGACAGCGCGGGTGTCGAAGGCTCGCCGAGTCCCGCGGTCAGCCTGCGCGCGATGCCACCCTTGGCGTCGACACGCCACAGATCGTCATCGCAAATGAAGGCGATCGTGTCGCTGCGAATCGTCGGATGCCGCAGATAGCCGGGTTGCGTCATGGGAATTGCTTTCGTTCTCGTAAGCGGTTGATTGTGCCGGAATCGGACGGTCGGGACGGTGCGGCTCGTCAGGTGAATATTCGCGCCACAAATGGCGCGGCTGGCGCGTCACCGGGTCGCCGACCGTGCTCCTGCTCGCGGACGCGGACGTTCGTCAGGCGTAACGCTGACGTGCGAACGGCCGCCGCATGCAAACCCCGCGTTGCGTCGTTGCCTACAACGCGACCGCGTACGCTTGCAACTGTGCGAGATCCGGATCGAGTCCGAGCCCGGGACGATTGCTGAGCACGCCGGACCCGTCGGTAATCGCAGCGAGCGGCCCGCACGTCGCCGATCGCAGCGGATTGGGATTCGCGTCGACTTCCAGCATGCCGCCGCCGCCCACGGCCGCGAGCGCATGCGCCGCGGCAAGGAGTCCTATGCCGCCCCCCAGCCAATGCGGGCAAAAGCGTGCGCCCGATGCAAGCACGCGGCGTGCAAGCGGTACTCCCTTGGTGAAACCGCCCCACTTCGCGATGTCCGGCTGGACGACCTTCAGGGCGTTCGCCTCGAGTGCTGCATCGAAGCCGGCGTCGCTCGCGATGTTTTCACCTGCGGCGAGTGCGATGCTCGTCCGATCGCGCAGCGCTTGCCATTCGTTCCAGGGGCGATCGGCGCGAAGCGGCTCCTCGAGCCAGCCGATGTAGAAGGACTCGAGCGCTTCGGCCATGTCGATCGCCGTGTCGAGCGACCACGCCTGGTTCGCATCGACCATCAGATCGACGTCGTCGCCGAGCGCGCTTCGCACCGCGGCGACGTTCGCGAGGTCGCGGTCCTTGCCGAAGCCGATCTTGAGCTTGAAGGCGCGGAAGCCCTCGTTGCGACACGCGGCGGCAAGGTCGGCAGGACGATCCGGATTAAGCCCGCTCGCATAGACACGCACACGCGGCGTCGTTCCGCCGAGGAGGCGCCACAGCGGCTGTTGCGCGCGACGCGCCTCCAGATCCCACAAGGCGAGGTCGACGCCGGCAATCGCCTGCGCAAAGGGTCCCGGCTCTCCCGACTGCAATGCGAGCACGGCAGTCTGCCCGGTAAGAAATTCGAAGAGCTCCGGCGCATCGGCAAACCCACGACTGGTTGCGAGCGGCGCCAGCACGCCGTGCACGAGGCGCGCGCGGTGCTCGGCGCCGACGGCCGGGAAGTTGCACCAGATCTCGCCCCAGCCGGTGATTCCGCTCGCGTCCTCGGCGCGCACGAGCACCATCGGCCGGTCGTGCATCGTGCCGAAGGACGTGACGACCGGTGTCTTCAGCGGATAGCGCCAGACGAGCGCGCGCAGCGAACGCAACTGCAGCGGCTTGCTCATGACGCTCGACGGCAGAAATGCGCAGATGCGCGATTCATGGCTTCAAATCCATTTCGAGATGTATGTAATCGCCCCGGTACGTGACTTCCCCGAGGTAGATCACCGTGCCGTGACGATCCTGACACACCCGGCGCACTTCCGCGACGGGTGCGTTGACCGCGATGTGCAGATGACGTGCCACCGTAACGTCGGCCGTGCCGATTTCGAGCGTCTGCCATGCACGGCCGATCGCCACCCGCGGCAGATCGAGCAGCACGGGAACGACGGTCTCGCGGCGAAAGCGCCGCGGCGCCATGCGGAACACGCGCTCGTCGAGATAGATGGAGATTACACAATATGCTTCACCGTCGCGCGAATGGACGCGGCGCATGAAACGGTAACGCGTCGCGGCCTTGCCGTCCGTTTCGGAAAGGGTCGGCGACGCCGCCGCCTCTTCGATCAGCGTCAGGTTCGGCGTGTCCTTGCGGTACACATCCGCCAGCGCCTGCAGGCTCGTTTGAAGCATCAGGCCGCGCCGGCGGCTTGGCTGCGCGGTGACGAACGTGCCCCGCCCACGCTCGGCGGATACGAGTCCATCGCGCGCCAGAAGTTCCATCGCCTGCCGCACGGTGACGCGCGCGACCTCGAACTCGCGCATCAACGCCTCGAGCGTCGGCAGCCGGGTGCCCGGCGGCCAGCGGTTCCGCGCAATGCGCTGCCGGAAGATGCCGGCGAGTTGCGCATAGCGAGGCATTGGACCGCGGAACAGCGACACGCCGCCGGCTTGCGCGCTCTTGTGCATAAGGTTCCATCTATAGTACGTTCGACGTCTGTCGACCGCAACGCACGTGACCCTTCCGCGACGAACGCTGCTGATCGCGCTGCCCTGGCTGATCGTCATTGCGATCTGGTACGCGATCGCGTATTCCGGATTGATCAACCCATCGCTCGTACCCACGCCGCACCGCGTGGCGGCGCGCTTCTTGGAACTGCTGACGACCGCGCGGCTCCCCGTGGACATCGCGATGTCGACCGAGCGCGTGCTGCTCGGCGTTGCGCTCGGCATCGCGGCCGCGGTCCCCGCCGGATTCGTGCTCGGCTGGTATCCGAACGTCCGCCTCTTCATCGATCCGCTGATGAACTTCTTTCGGGCGCTTCCGCCGATCGCGCTGATACCGCTCGTGATCGTGTACTTCGGGATCGGCGAGGTGGCGAAGGTCGTGATCCTGTTCTACGCGTCGTTCTTCGCGGGCGTCATCGTCATGTACGAGGGGATAGCCCAGATCAGCCCGATCTACGTGCGCGTGTCGCGCACCCTTGGGGCGACCGACGGCGAGATCTTCCGCAAGGTGATCATCCCGCTCACCGTGCCGCACCTGCTGACGGCGCTCCGTGTCGCACTCGGGGTCGCGTGGGCGACGCTCGTGGCGTCCGAGCTGATCGCGGCGCAGCAGGGTCTCGGCGCGCTGATCCAGAACGCATCGTCGTTTTTTCAGCTCGACATCATCTATGTCGGCATCATTTGCATCGGGCTGATCGCGCTCGCGATGGACCTCGTCCTGCGCGCGCTCACGCGTCGCCTGGTCGCATGGCAGGAGCGGATTTGACACCCCCGTCCGCCGGCAGAGCCGCGTCGCGCGCGCGCATCGTCTTCGATCACGTGTCGGTCGAGTACCCGTCGTCGCGCGGCGCACTGCGCGTCGTCGACGACGTTTCCTACGAGATCGCGGATGGCGAATTCGTCGCGATCATCGGACCGTCGGGTTGCGGCAAGACGACGATGATGAACATGGTGGCAGGCTTCATGCAGCCCACGCGCGGACGCGTGCTCCTCGATGGCGAGCCGATTGCACGTCCTGGTCCCGACCGCGGCGTCATCTTCCAGGAATACGGCGTGTTTCCTTGGCTCACCGTCAAGGACAACATCGCGTTCGGTCTGCAGCTCGCCTCGAGCCGTGCGAAGCCGGCCGAGCGCGATGCGATCTGCAATCGCTACATGCGCCTGATGGGCCTGACGGAATTTGCCGATGCGTGGCCGAAGATGCTGTCGGGAGGCATGCGCCAGCGGCTCGCGCTGGCCCGTGCATACGCCGTCCGCCCGCAATTCCTGCTGATGGACGAGCCGTTCGGGGCGCTCGACGCGCAGACGCGCACGGCGATGCAGGACCTGCTGCTGCAGGTGCTCGAGACCGAAGGCAAGACGGTGATGCTGATCACGCATTCCGTCGAAGAAGCGATCTATCTCGCGTCGCGGATCGTCGTGATGAGCGCCCGTCCCACGCGCATCCGCGAGGAGATCCGAATTCCGTTCGCTTATCCGCGTGCGGAGTCCGTGCACGAGACACGCGAGTTCAACGAGCTGCGTTCGCACCTACGTGAGCTCGTGATGAAGGAGTACGCCGTTCAGGCTTCGCAGCAAACGGCGCCGGTTCCCTAATGACTTCAAAGGAGGAGTGATGAAGATCGAGCGGAGAAGATTCTTGCAGTCCACGGCCGCGGTCGGCGTGGCGGCGGGCGCGTCGGTGCTCGGTGCACCGGCGATCGCACAAGGCCGGACGAAGGTGAAGGTCGGCTATCTGCACACGCTTGCCGTCGATGGCCAGATTTGGCTGGGTATGGATCGCGGCACGTTCGCGAAGCACGACGTCGAGCCGGACCTCGTCCAGTTCACGACCGGGCTCGAGCTCTTCCAGGCGATGATCGGCGGCAGCATCGACATGCTCGCGACCGGCGCCGTCATCTCCAACTTTCCCGCACGCGGCCAGGGAAAGATGTTCCTCGTGAACGACGTCGAGTTCGCAACCGCGCAGCTCTGGGTGCGCGAGGACCAGGGCATCACGAGCTTCGCCGACCTGAAGGGCAAGAAGATCTCGACCACGACGGGCACGACGGCGCACGTGTTCCTCGATACGGCGCTTCGCGCAAACAGCGTGGATCCGAAGGATGTCGAGGTCGTCAACCAGCGGATGTCCGAGGCGGTGACGTCGTTCATCTCGGGTGCCGTCCCTGCGGTCGCGCTGTGGGTCCCCTTCAACATTCCGGTGCGCGAGAAGGTGTCCGGCGCGAAGATGCTCACCGACGCATCGGCGTACTACCCGAAGGCGGCGATCGTCGGCGGCTGGGCGGTGCGTGACGACTATTACGGCAAGAACCGCGCGGTGTGCGCGAACATCGTTCGCGGCTGGGCCGAGGCGAACGACTACTTCATCGCCAACCCGGACGCTGCGCTTGAAGCGCTGCAGAAGAACCACTACCAGCAGGTTCCCCTCACCGACCTGAAGGAGCAGTTCAAGGCACAGAAGATGTTCACGTCAAAGGACTGGAAGAAGCTGTACGCGGATGGAACCGTCACGCAGTGGCTGCAGCAGGTCACCGACTTTTTCGTGCGCTTCGGCGGCATCCAGAATCCGGTGCCCGCGTCGCAGTATTTCGACACGAAGTTGTATCTCGAGACACTGCCCGCCTGAGGGCTCGACTGGCGCGGATCGACGCCATGCAGGTGGCGCAAGCGCGGCGCCGGTGTCGATCGCTTGAAAGCGCCGGCGCCCTCATGCTTCTGCTTCGATGCCTCACGCGGCGGACATCTTCGATTACGTGATCGTCGGCGCCGGCTCGGCGGGCTGCGTGCTCGCCAACCGGTTGTCGGCCGACCCGTCCGTGCGCGTGCTGCTGCTCGAGGCGGGCGGCGAAGACCGCAACTTCTGGATCCATCTGCCGGTCGGCTACTTCCGCACGATCTACGACACGCGCTTCTCGAGGCTCTTCGAAACCGTCCCGTCGGAAGGCACGGCCGGTCGCAGCATCGTCTGGCCGCGCGGCCGCATCATCGGCGGTTCGTCGTCGATCAACGGCCTGATCTTCATCCGTGGCCAGCACGAGGATTTCAACGACTGGGCTGCGCAGGGCGCGCGGGGCTGGCGCTACATCGACGTGCTGCCGCACTTCAAGCGCATCGAGCGGTACGACGGGGGTGCGGGGGCATACCACGGCGCGAGCGGCGAGCTCGGTGTCTCGAACCTTCGCAACGACCATCCGTATTGCAACGCGTGGGTCGAAGCGGGCGTGCAGTTCGGACTGCCGCGCAATCCCGATTTCAACGGCGCGTCGACGTACGGCGTCGGGTCGTATCAGCTCAGCATCGCGAATGGCTGGCGCGCGAGTTCGGCGGTGGCGTTCCTCCGACCTGTTCGCGCCCGACCTAACCTGACCGTGCTGCCGAATGCGTTTGCGCTCCGCGTCCTGTTCGAGGGAACGCGCGCGAGCGCCGTGCAATTCGAGCACGAGGACCGCGTGCATCGCGTGCGAGCGGAACGCGAAATCGTGCTTGCCGCGGGCGCGATCCAGTCGCCGCAGCTATTGCAGTTGTCCGGCATCGGCCCGGCTGCGCTCTTGCGGCGACTTCGAATACCGGTCGTCGCCGACCTTCCCTGCGTCGGCGAGAATCTGCAGGACCACTATCAGGCCCGCACGATTGTGAGACTGCGCAAGCGTGTTTCGCTGAACGATGCGGTGCGCAATCCCTTCAAGGTCGCCGGAATGGGCGTCGAATGGCTGCTGCGACGCTCCGGTCCGCTGACCGTCGGCGCGGGACAAGTGGGCGGTGCCGCTTGCACCGAGCACGCGATCGGCGGACGGCCGGACGTGCAGTTCAACGTGATGCCGCTTTCCGTCGACAAGCCGGGCGATCCGCTGCACGCCTATCCGGGCTTCACGGCCGCCGTATGGCAATGCCATCCGAAATCGCGGGGGCGCATTCGCATCCGATCGGGGGATCCCGCCGATGCGCCCACGATCGAGCCGCGCTACCTCGACGACGAGCGTGACCGCAAGGCGCTCGTCGCCGGCATCCGCATGCTGCGCGAGATCTATGCGGAACCCGCCTTTCGGGATCTTTTCGATCTCGAAGTCCTGCCGGGGCCGGATGCGTCGTCCGACGAGGCGCTGCTCGACTTCGCGCGACACGCGGGCGGCACGGTGTTCCATTGCGTGGGTACGTGCCGAATGGGCGCCGCCGACGATGCGAATGCGGTCGTCGATCCGACACTCCGCGTACGCGGCGTCGAGCGGCTGCGCGTCGTCGATGCTTCCATCATGCCGAGCGTCACGTCGGCTAACACGAACGCGGCAGCGCTGATGATCGGCGAGCGCGGCGCGCGGATGATTCTTGGAGAGCGCGCGCCGGCCGACTATCTCTTGTCGACGTCCACGTAGATCCAGTCGGCGAGCAGCACCGGGTGCGCCTTGTAGCCGATCACCCGCGACTGCACGAGCGAGTTCTGATACGGCGCCGTGCCGAGGCGCCACGGAGAATCGGTCTCGAACTGCCGGGTCATCTGCTCGAAGAGCGTGTCGCGGTCCCGTGCATCGGGCAGCAGCCGCGACTTCTCGTACAGTGCGTCGAAGGTCGGCGACTTGTAGCACGCGACATTGCTCTGACCGATGTTGCCGCCATAGAGCAGCTGAACGAAATTGTCGCCATCCGGATAGTCGGCGATCCAGCCATAGCTCCACATCTGATGCTGGCACGCGATCGCCGCGCGGATCTGGTCGCTGAATTTTCCCTTCTCGACGTTCATGCGGATGCCGATCGAATCGAGTGCCTTCTTCCACAGCTCGTCGAACTCCCGTGCGGTCGCGGTCGCCTGGCTCGCGTAGGTAATCGTGAGCGGCTTGCCGTCCGGCAGCGTTCGATAGCCATCGGTGCCCTTCCGGTATCCGAACCGGTCGAGCAACTGGTTGGCGGCATCGGGATCGTGACGGATGCCGCTTCGGTAGCGCGGGTCGTGACCCGCGACACCGGCCGGTATCAGCGTATGCAGCGTTGCCGCCTGACCCTTGCGGATGATCCGCACTTCCGCATCGATGTCGTACGCCATCGCGATTGCCCGGCGCAACGCGAGCTTTTCCTTCGAGCTACCACCGACGACGGGATCGCGCATGTTGAACGCCGTGTAATTGATGGCGGGCAGCAGCAGTCGCGACAGGTAGACGCCTTTCTTTGCAAGGTCCGGCGCGAGCTTGCCATTCGGCAACGCGACGGGCGCAAACGTGCTGGGGAGATTGAGAATGTCGAGCTCGCCGCGCTGAAACGCGAGCCAGCTCGACTGCGCCTCCTCCATCACGCTGATGTCGATCGTGCCCACCTGCGGCATCTTCCTGCCGCGCATGCGCGCCGCGATCGCCTTGTCGGAAGGATCATCGCCCGGCTCGAACTCCCACGTCATTCCGCGGTATCCGGGATTCGCCTCGAGAATCATCTTCGTTGCCGGTACCCACTTTTTCAGGACGTACGGACCCGTCCCGACCGGATGCCCGGGCAGGTCCGCGCCGTAAAGGTCGACGACCTCGCGTGCAACCGGCGCGAGCGCGGGCAACGCCATCACTTGCGGAAAGGTGTAGTCGCTGTTGACGAGCGTGATCTGCAGCGTGTAGCGGTCGGGCATCTCGAGACCCGCCACCTTCGCGTCGTAGTCGAGTCGATCGCCGTTGCGCTTGGCGTTCAGTGCGAGCTCTTCCAGACCACGGATTTTCTTCTCGACATAGAACGCATTGGGCGAGCGGTTGCGCGGATCGACCAGTCGCTTGATGGCATAGGCGTAGTCGGCGGAGGTGAGCTCGCGTTGCCTGCCCTTGAATGCGGCATCGGCCGCGAATTGAATGCCGGGCTTGATCCTGAACGTGAACCGCCGTCCGCCCTGCGCGACCTCCGGCAATGCTTCGGCCGTCAGCGGAACGAGCTTCGCCGGTCGCGCGAGGTAATCGAAGGTCAGGAGCGGCTCCATGATCGCCGCGATGACGGCGCCCGAGTAGATCTCGCTCGCCTGCGCAGGATCGAAACCGGTCTCCGCGCGGGGCAGCGCAATGCGCAGCACCTTGGCGGAATCCGCCGCGCGCGTGAACGCGGTGGCCATGAGCGCGCAAATCGCCAGCGCGCACAGTGCGATGCGTCTCACGCTCATCGAGTCACCCCTCCACCACGATTGGCACGACGCCGACAGCCGCGGTCGCGCACGACACCTGCACAATAGCGGCATGCCCCGCAACTATTCAATGGGTGCGCGCACGCCGAAGGCGACGGCCGCGGAACGCGTCGCCCATCCCGAGCGACGATCGTTGCGGGAGCGTTTCGGCGGGTTGCGCAACATCCCGCCCTTCCTGCGCCTCGTCTGGCACACGAGCCCCTCGATGATGCTCGCGCAGTCGGTGCTGCGGCTCATGCGCGCACTGCTGCCGATCGCCACGCTGTACGTCGGCAAGCTGATCATCGATGAGGTCGTTGCGCTTTCCCGCACGCCCCATCCGACCGACGATCTGCGCGAGTGGTTCGACAACGGTTGGCTCGATCCGATCCTCTGGCTGCTCGGCCTCGAGTTCATCCTCGCCGTCGTATCGGATGTCCTCGGCCGCACCGTATCGCTCCTCGACTCCCTCTTGTCGGAGCGTTTCAGCAACGCGACGAGCCTGCGCCTGATGGAGCATGCGGCGACGCTGGACCTGGAGGATTTCGAGGACAGCGAGCTCCAGGACAGCCTCGAGCGAGCGCGCCGGCAAGCGGCGGGACGGATGTCTTTGCTCGGCCAGTTGCTCGGCCAGGCGCAGGACATCGTCACGATCGCAAGCTTCGCAGCGGGCCTCTTCGTCTACGCGCCCTGGTTGATCGTGCTGATGGCGATTGCGCTTGTGCCGGCATTCGTCGGTGAAGCGCATTTCAACGCGCAGACGTATTCGCTGAACTTTGCCCGCACACCCGAACGCCGTGAGCTCGACTACATCCGGCGCACGGGCGCGAGCGTGGAGACGGCCAAGGAAGTCAAGATCTTCGGGCTGAATGCGTTCCTGATCGAGCGGTACGGCCGGCTCGCCGACAGCTTCTACCAGGCCAACCGTGCACTCGCGATGCGCCGGGCGACTCTCGGCAGTGCGCTCACGGCGCTCGGGACGGTTGCCTACTATTTGGCCTATGCGTACATCGTGTGGCGCACGCTGCACGGCGAATTCACGATCGGCGATCTCACGTTCCTCGCGGGATCGTTTCGGCGACTGCGGAATCTGCTCGAGGATCTGCTGATGGGCTTTTCGCAGGTCGCCGGACAGGCGCTCTATCTCGACGACCTGTTCTCGTTCTTCGACATCGAGCCCGAGATCGCCTCGCCGCCCGATCCGCGCCCGTTCCCCACGCCGATACGCAGCGGGTTCGAGTTCGAGGACGTCGGATTCCGCTACCCGGGCGCTGATCGCTGGGCCGTGCGGCATCTCGAGTTCACTTTGCGCGCGGGTGAGGTGCTTGCGCTCGTCGGAGAAAACGGCGCCGGCAAGACGACGCTCGTCAAGCTGCTCGCCCGGCTCTACGATCCCGATGAGGGACGCATCCTTCTCGATGGTCAAGATCTCCGCGAATACGACCTGTCCGCCGTGCGCGCCAACACCGGAGTGATCTTCCAGGACTTCGTTCGCTATCACATGACGGCCGCCGAAAACATCGCCGTCGGAAGGATCGAGGCTCGCGACGATCGCGCACGCATCGTCCTGGCCGCTGAGCGGAGTCTCTCCGACGAAGTCATCGCTAAGCTCCCGAACGGCTACGATCAGGTGATCGGCAAGGTGTTTCGCGGCGGACTCGATTTGTCGGGCGGCGAGTGGCAGAAGATCGCGATCGCCCGCGCCTATATGCGTGACGCGCAAGTGCTGATCCTGGACGAGCCGACCGCCGCACTCGATGCGCGCTCCGAATTCGAGGTCTTCCAGCGTTTCAAGGAGCTGTCGCGCGACAAGACCGCCGTGCTCATCTCGCACCGCTTCTCCAGCGTGCGCATGGCCGACCGCATCGTGGTGCTTGAGGACGGAGCCGTCGAGGCGACGGGAACGCACGAGGAACTGCTCGAGCAGCAGGGGCGATATGCGGAGTTGTTCGAGTTGCAGGCGGCCGGATATCGATGAAGCGCGCGTGTGTGCCGTGATGATGCTTGCGCGATCGCTGAATCCGCGTCTACCCCGCGACGCCGATGACTAAGCACGTCGCCGTCGTCGGCGCGGGTGTCGTCGGGCTCGCCTGCGCAAGTCAGCTGCAGATGCGCGGTCATAGGGTGACGCTGCTCGATCCGCGGGCACCCGGCGAGTACTGCTCGTTCGGCAACGCAGGCTGCTTCAGTCGCGCATCGTGCGTCCCGCTTGGCATGCCGGGAACGTGGAAGAAAGTACCCGCGTGGTTGCTGGATCCGACCGGGCCGCTGTTCATCCCGCTTCGCTACGGGCTGCGGATCGCGCCCTGGCTCTGGCAGTTTCAGCGCGCGTCTTCGATGACGCGCGTGAACCGGATCGCCGATGCGTTGCATGCATTGCTCACGCACACGCTCGACAAGTGGCGGCCTCTCGCGCAATGGGCGGGCGTGCCCGAGCTCATCGTGCAGAACGGCTATGCCTTCGCCTACGAAAGCGAAGCGGCGTTCGACGCCGATGCGCCGGGACGCGCGATCCGGGCCGCGCGCGGCGTCAGGATCGACGTCATCCGCGGACCTGACATCCGGGCTTTCGACCCGGCACTGTCGCCGCACCTCACGCATCTCGTCCTGTTGCCTGAGCAGGGCCATTGCCCGAATCCGCTGCGCCTGTCGCGAGCGCTTGCCGCACGCCTCCAAAGCGGTGGCGCAAGGTTCTCCGCGAAGAGCGCCATCGGGTTCGACGTCCTCGACGGGCGCGTTGCGCGCATACGCACGGGCGACGGCCCCATGGAAGCTGACATCATCGTCATCGCGGCAGGCGCGCACTCCGCCAATCTGTCCGCCCAACTCGGCGGCGCCGTTCCGCTCGAAACCGAGCGCGGGTACCACGCGATGGTTGCATCACCGAGCGTGATGCCGCGCATCCCCATCGCGTCGGGCGAAGGCAAGTACTTCGTGACGCCGATGGAGGACGGCCTGCGAATTGCCGGCACCGTCGAATTGGCCGGAATAGCCGCGCCGCCCGATTACCGGCGAGCGGACGCCCTGTTCGACAAGGCGCGCGGATTGCTGCCGGGCCTCGCAGGCACGAAGGTCGAGCGCTGGATGGGTCATCGTCCGTCGCTGCCGGATTCGATGCCCGTCATCGGGCGCGCGCCGCGCGCAACCAATGCCTGGTTCGCGTTCGGTCACGGTCACGTCGGCCTCACCGCGGCGGCGCCGACCGGAGAGATCATCGCGGACCTGATCGACGGACGCGCTCCGTTCATCGACGTGACGCCCTTTCGCGCGGAGCGCTTTCGATAACGCCGTCCCGGTACCGGGCGCGCTTTTGGTATCGTGCATTGCCGCCCGCGTCGCACCTCATCCGCCGACCCTCGTGAAAATCGTCCGCATCGACACGTTCAAGTACTGGGTCGACTGGTGCAACTGGCTCTTCGTGCGCATCACGACGGACGAAGGTCTCGTCGGGTTCGGCGAGGGATCGCTGCATGGCGCGCTCGAGTCGGTCGAGACAGCGATACGCGAATTCACGCCGCATCTCGTGGGACAGGACCCGGCGGGACCCGAGCGCCACTGGCAACGGCTGTACAACGCATGGCGCTGGCGCGGCGGTGCCGTCTTTCAGACCGCGCTCGCATCACTCGACATCGCGTTGTGGGACCTCGAAGGCAAGCGGCTGGGCGTTCCGGTTGCGCGCCTCCTGGGCGGCGCACAGCGGACGCGGCTCCGCGGCTACGCGAGTCACTGGCTGCAGGGCGCGGACACGCCCGAGAAGGCGCACGCCGGCGCGCGGGAGGCAATCCGGCGCGGCTTCAACGCGTTCAAGTGCCGGCCTTTCAGCTATGAGGGACTGCGCGACAACGAGGCGGGTGAGATGCGAAAGGCGGCGGCGCTGATCGAAGCTGCGCGCGACGGCGCCGGGCCGCACGCCGAAATCTTCATCGAATGCAGCGAATTTCTCTCGCCGCGCACGGCGGTTCTGCTCGACAACGCACTCGTCGCGTATCGGCCGGGTTGGTTCGAGGAGCCGATCCCGTTCGAGAACGCAGCTGCGATGGCCGCGTTGCAGCGCGACATACGGACGCCGATCGCCACGGGCGAACGTTTGCTGTCGCGCTTCGAGTACCGCGAACTGCTCGAGAAGGCCGGGTGCCGGATCGCGCAACCGGACCTGATGCACGCGGGCGGCTTCACCGAGGTGCGCAAGATCGCCACGCTCGCCGACACGTACTACGTGCCGGTCGCGCCGCACAATCCGGGGGGCCCGATCTGCACGGCCGCCGCGATGCACCTGGCAGCCGCAGTCCCGAATTTCCTGATCCTCGAACAAATGGAGCCGCAGCGCGCATTACGTGACCAGGCGAGCACCGTTCCGATCCGCTTCGAGGAGGGCGATTTCCTGTTGCCCCAAGGACCGGGGCTCGGCGTCGAGCCGAACCTCGAGTTTCTCGAGCCCTATGCATACCGGCCGCAGCCGCGCACCGAGCGGACCGGTTCACTGTACCGATAGAACGCGCGAGGAGGAATGATGACGAGGCTTTCGACGATTCGAACCGCATTGGCCGCGGTCGGCGTATTCGCCGTCGCGCCGCTTGCCGCCCAGCAGCCGATCGTCCTGCAGTGGCAGACGGCGAACCTGACCGAGTCGCAGTACGAGCCCGTGTGGAAACAGACGATCGCCGAATTCGAGGCGGCGAACCCCGGCATCAGGGTGGAACCCGTGCTCGTCGCGCGCAAGGACCACTGGACGAAGTTCGTCGCGGCGGCGCAGGCGAAGAAGGCGCCATGCATCGTATCGGTCGATCTCACGACCGCCGCCTACAACGGCTACCTGCTCCCGCTCGACAAGTATTGGAACGCCGAACCGGCCGAGTTCCGCAAGGCTTACACCGACGCGATCCTCTCCGCGGCGAAGTGGAAGGGACAGCTCTACGGCGTGCCGATCTGGGGCGGGACGTACGCGGAGATCTACAACCGCGACCTCGTCACCAAGGCCGGACTCGATCCAACCAAACCGCCCAGGACGTTCGCCGACTATGTCGCATGGGGCAAGAAGCTCACGGGCTCCGACCATTGGGCCACCGCCGTGATCGGCGGGAAGACGGACACGACGACGCGCGTGCTGCTCACGTGGATCTGGGCGAATGGCGGCGAGGCGTTCAACGCCGACATGACCGAGGCGACATTCGCGAAGAACCCCAAGAGTCTCGAGGCGATCAAGTTCTATCTCGACTTCGCCGGCAAGACGGCCATCGCCGCGCCGGCACCGACGACGACGAATTACCTCGAGCAGACGACGCTCTTCGCGCAGGGCAAGATCGCGACCATGCGCAATGCGTACTGGGCCGTTGCGAAGGTGGAAGGCGACAACCCGGCAATGAAGGGCAAGATGTTCGTCGGCACCAATCCGGCCAATGTGCCGAATGCGCCCACGCTCGCGACGATCACCGCGTCGAGCATTTCCTCCTCGTGCGCCAATCCGGATGCGGCATGGAAGTTCATCAAGTTCGACGCCGGCAAGAAGTGGTCGATTGCGCGCGCCAAGGTGTCGAACTGGATGCCGATGCGCAACGATCTCGCCGATGATCCCGAGATCCGCGCCGATCCGCTGCTTGCGCAGTTCGTGAAGATCGGCGACAACGCGCGCAGCTACCCGTTGCCGTCGCCGGTGTGGGCGGACATCGCCTCGAACGACATCGTGGACGCAGTGCAGAAGGCGCTGCTCGCGCCGGACAAGACGGACGACATCTTTCGCGACCTCGACACACGGCTCACGAAGAAGCTGCGCGACATCTGAAGCAGAGAAAGAAGGGTCAGAGACGATTTCTCGTGGATGCGCGACTGCCCGTCGGCACGAAAGTCGTCCCTCACCTCACCTTTCCGCCGCGGCGCAGCGCATCCGCATTCGGCGGAAGCAGACGCTGGTACGGCTATGCGTTCGTCGCGCCCGTCGCGCTGTTCCTCTGCGCGGTGATCGTCCTGCCGCTCGGTCATGCATTCTGGACGAGCCTCCACCGCGTGCGCGGCCTCAACACCACATTCGTCGGACTCGCCAATTACGTGCGCGTGCTCGGCGATGAGGCGTTCTGGCACTCGCTCTACGTTTCCCTCGTATTCACGGGGGCATCCGTGGCGCTTCACATGGCGCTCGGACTTGCGCTCGCGCTGATGCTGCACGCGCTCCGCGTCTCGCGGACGCCGTTGCGAATCCTGTTCCTTACGCCGTGGATGGTTGCGCCCGCCGTTGGCGCGACGATCTGGCTGTGGCTCCTCGAGCCGCAGTTCGGCGTGGTCAATTACCTGTTGCGCGCCGTTCATCTGACGAGCGGCCCCGTGGCGTGGCTGGGCGAGCCGGCAACCGCACTCGCCGCGGTCATCGCCGTCGATGTCTGG
>JBKPOL010000119.1:0-4040 GCA_046733075.1 Pseudomonadota bacterium
GACTCATGGCGGCGACACGTTGTTCGCCATGAGTGATCCTCACGAAGTTTGCGTCAATCTCAACGATTCTCTGCACGCCGCGCCGGACGAAATACAAAATCGGTTCATCGACAGGCTCAACGGCCTCTTCCCAGTCATTGATTATGTCTTCTGCGGCTACGGTGTTGCCTCGCATTTTCCCAATTGCTACATCATTCCCGGCAAGGATCGGGAACGAACCGCCATGCGGCGTCAGATGTATTTCAATCGCAGATGGGCGCAAATTATCTCCAAACTAAAGCCCCGTTTCGCGTTCCCGTTCGCCGCTGACGTCATTTTCCTCGAAGACGATTTGTTCTGGGTTAACCGTCCGACTCACAACTCGGAGCGCCCAACGGAGACGCTTCAGACGCTGTTTCCCGGTTCAGGTATAACGACGCATGACATAGCGCCCGGGTTCGTCATCGAGGGCGGCCAAGTGTTACAGCTCATGAAGCGCTCCGCGCTCTCGGAAGAGGAGATCCGCTCCAGTTGCGCAGACGGGATCGAGAGGGCCAATCGGCACGGAAGGGCGGATGAAGCAACGATCCGGGAAATATGCGCGCTCTTGCAAAAGTCCGTCGGCCTTTCTTCCGGATATCTGCGCAGCTATGACGCCGATTATCGGTTCATGATTCGCTTTCCAAAGGGCGAACGCGGTATCTGCGTGGAAAAAAAGAAGACCGCCATAAGTGTGACCATGGCGCATGACGTAGATGAAAGCTCGTACGATATTGTCTATACGACGCGGCCGGCTTACCTAAAACGATCGCTATTAGCGCCGTACGGCAACGAGATTCTGTTCGTTGGATCAGGGGGGCTAATGCAATACCGGAAGTGCCCGATGCCAGGAGAGCATTTGAACCGTGAGCTGATGTATATGCTGCGGAACCGCGATCATCCCTCGCCCCCGCGCTACGGAAGGTGGCCGACCACGCTCGCTCGAATAAAACGAACCGTGAGGCAGCTCGTGAAGCGTGAAACGCCCGATCTTTACGACGTAGCCGAATGGACCGTCTTCAACAACGAGGGGGGTGCGTCTAGATGAACTTCAAGCCAGTAGCTACCCGAGCCCGGGATCCGTGCTCACGCCTTCGAGCTTCGGCACGTTGGGCACCCGCGGCGAGATGGTCTTCTGCGCGCGCAGATACCGTGCGGCCACTTCCCAAACGGGCTCCCCGCCCGCCTGTTTCGCCTCCTCGGACACGGCCGCCCAGCCTGCGACCGTGTACTCCTTCGAAGGCTCGATCGCCTTACCGCGAAGCTCCATCCGCGTGATGCGTCGGCCGGTCGCGGCATAAGGATCGATCGCGTACTGCATCCCGCCCACGCGTACCATGTCCCCGCCCTGCTGGTAGTACGGATCGGGGTTGAAAAGGTTGTCGGCCACGTCCTCGAGAATCGTCTTGATCGTTTCGCCCGTCAGCTTGGTCACCGTGACGTGCGGATACGTGATCGCGGTGTGGTTCAGCAGATCCTCGTAGCGGATCGTCTCGCCCGCCAAAAGCGTCGGGCCGAAGCGGAAGCCGGGCGAGAACGCGATCTCCGCGTTCTTCTCGGCCATCAGCGCGTCGAGCAGAAGCTGGTCGAACGTGCCGTTGAAGTTTCCGCGGCGATACAGGAGCTCGCGCGTCACGGCGAGCTTCTCCGAGAGCCGGGCGTCGAACGGTGCGCGCACCTTGGTAATGAGCGCCTGCATTTCGCGATCTGCGGGCAGAAGATTGGCGAAGACCGGAATCAGGCGGTAGCGCGTGTCGACGACCTTGCCCTCGCGCACATCGAACTCGACGAGCCCGATGAACTTGCCGTTGCTGCCCGCGTTCGTCACGAGGGTCTTGCCGGCGCGATTCGCAACGAGCGTCGGCTGCGGAACGGCGTCATGGGTGTGGCCACCGAGGATGACGTCGATGCCAATGACGCGTGCCGCAACCTTGAGATCGACGTCCATGCCGTTGTGCGACAGCAACACGACGACCTGCGCACCTTTCGCGCGCGCCTCGTCGACGGCTTTCTGCAGGCCGTCCTCCTGTATCCCGAATGTCCATTGGGGAACGAAGTAGCGAGGATTCGCGATCGGCGTGTAGGGGAACGCCTGCCCGACGATGCCGACGGCGACCCCATTGATCCGCTTGATCACGGACGATGGAAACACGGGGTCCCCGAAGTCGGCGGTACGCACGTTCTGCGCGACGAAATCGATGCGCCCTGCGAAATCCTTGTCGACGACTTCACGCACACGCTCCGCACCGTACGTGAATTCCCAGTGCCCGGTCATGACGTCCACACCGAGAAGCTTCGCCGCATCCACCATGTCCTGCCCGCGCGTCCACAATGACGTCCCGGACCCTTGCCACGTGTCGCCCCCATCCAGCAGCAACGCGCCCGGGCGCTCGCCTCGCAAGCGCTTGACGAGCGTTGCCATGTGCGCGAATCCACCCATCCTGCCGTACGCGCGCGACGCCCGCGCGAAGTCCAGATAGGTGAACGCATGCGCGTCGCGCGAACCCTTGGCGATGCTGAAATGCGTGAGGAGCGCGTCGCCGACGAGATGCGGCGGCTTGCCCCGCGCGTCGCCGACGCCGAGGTTCACGCTCGGCTCGCGGAAGCGAACGGGGTTGAGCTGCGCGTGACAGTCGGTGATGTGCAGCAGCGCGACGTTGCCATATGGGGCGAGGCTGCCATAGAACCGTTCGCCGTCTACATCATCAGCGGCGAAAGCCTCTGCCAGCGGCAATCCGGAGACTGCGGCGGCAGCCAGGCCTTGCAGGAATTCGCGGCGCCTCATCTCATCGTCGGCCGGCTTTGACAGCCACGCGGCGGGGACCGCCCACGATCATTGATTGACGGGCGATGCCGGATCCATCAGCAGCGCGACCACGTCGCGGATTTGCTGCTCGGTGAGGATGTTTCGGTGACCGAACCGCGGCATGTTCGAGCACGCGTTGAACGCCTCGGCGTTGTAGATCTTGCTCCACGCGTATCTGCGCGTCTCGTCGGTGAACCCGCGAACTTTGCCAAAGCCGAGAAGCGACGGGCCGATGGTCCCGTACGCAACTTCGCCCGGCGAGAGCTGATGGCATGCGTAGCAGTTTGCGCCCGCGGGGGCCTTCGGATCGTCCGAATATTGAAAGCCCTGGCCGCTCTGTGCGATTCGCTCGCCGCTCTTCCAGTCTCCGACCAGCTTGCCGTCGGCCGGAAAGCGGATCGTCGCCAGGTTCGCCTGCTGAATCTTCTCGGCTACGGAGGCGGGCAGCGGCTGATTCGCGTACTCGCTGCATAACCGTTGCGTCTCGTCCTGGTCGAGGCGATCAAGCTGCGCCTGGCCGCGCGCCTTGAACGAGGCCTTCATCGCGGCTGCGGCGCGCGCTCGAATTTCCGCGTCATTGGACGGCGTGCCGGCGCATCCGTGAAGCGCACCCGCAACGACGAGCGCGACCGGCGCTGCACCGACCAGCCACTGCACGATCCGGTTTCGCATGCGTCGCACTCCGTCAGCGCTTGATGGCGGGGCCGTCGAACGCTGCGCCATTCGCACGTGCCGCAAGGTACGTGGTGAGCGCAATCGCCGCATCCGATCCGAACTCCAGCTCGGGGAAACGCTGCTGCCGGAAGCAGTCGTTGAGGCGCCACTCGAAGGTCCGCAGCTCACCTTGCGAGACACGGTACGCCGGCCAGGTCGTGTACGCCTTCTGTGCGCCTTCGACCTTGGTCAGGTTCGGCAAGTCTTGCAGTCTTATGCGCTTGCCGTCGTCACCGTGACAGGTCGCGCAGGCGAAGTCGTGCGTGCCGCCGCGATAGAAGAACATGCTCTCGCCGAGCGCGTACGTGTCGCGCACGTGCGGCTCGTCGAGCGAGACGTTCATCTTCACGCCGCGCGACTGCGACGTCACGTACGCCGCCAGCGCCTCCAGATTCGATTTCTGCTGATTGCCGTTGCCGAACTTGTTCTTCGTCGCTTCCGCTTCGCTCATGCCCTGCTGATGGACCATGCACCAGACAAGGCGGGATTCGAGGTCCATGAC
>JBKPOL010000120.1:0-3589 GCA_046733075.1 Pseudomonadota bacterium
CCTCGGGCCTGCACGGGCAGACGAGCTTATCGGCTATTGCAAGCGCATCGCGTCGGCCGGAAACGTTCGTAGGCTTGGCGAACTTGCACATCCGCGGTAGCCGCCGGGAGGCCGTTGGTGCGCGCAACGCAGAGGCTACGATTCGCGTGACCCCGATAACGGGGCGTTGAGCCGCAGCGCTTTCGAGCAGATAGCCGTTTCCCTACCTGCAGATGCGATAGCGGCCCTGATCAAGATGCAAGTGATCAGCGTGCAAAGTGTTGAAGTCAGGCCCGAGCACGACGTTAAAAATGCGACACGCGGCCGCATGCGCGCCGGCAAGAAAGCTTCCTTCGGGCGTCGCCTTGTTGAAGTCGCGCGCAAACGACACCACCCGCCCGTCCTCAAGGACAAAGCCCGCAATGTCCATTGCGTTCGCCGTCGCATGCTCGCTCCTCCGACCGTCGGCGGCCGAGTTGACGTTACGACATGCGTAGGTGCCGAGTTGCATAATCCGCACAACCCGACGGCCGAGGGTCTGCTCGGCGACGGCGTTGACCTCGTGCTCGTACCAGGTGAGTGCCGCGGCCATGCCGCACGTCGCCGGCGTCCTGCGATTGAATGCGATGAGCGGCTTGTCGAGGAAGACGGCATCGGTGTAGCCGCATCCGGGCCCTGTCCGCCCGTCCGGAATCCTCGTGTAGCCGACACCGGCCTTGGCGAGCACCGCGCGGCAAGCCTCCGGGTCGGCGGCGAGTCGATCGATCTGCAGATGCGCGAACCAGCCGGGCGGCTTCGCGAGGTCTGGCGTCTGCCACGGCAACGCGTTGCGCGGCAAGTTGATCCATCCTTCGCGCCAGGCGAGAAGTACGCCTGCGATGATTGCCGCAACGAGCGAAAGCCGAACGATACCTTCGAGGGAGAAAACCCTGCCCCGGCTTCCCATGGTCGTTCGATCCTGTCCGTCGTGTGCGCGTCACTCGCTGGTCAAGTACGACCGTCCAGGCCGCCTTGCGTTTCATGACGAGCGACGGCCCTACCGTGCCTCGACGGCGAAGACGCCGCTGCAACCGTCATTGACCCAGATTCCGTTGCGCTGAAAGCCCCAGGTCTGGCCCTCGATGCATTGGGACTGCGAACGCTGCTGGTCGAGCCATGCGCGCGCAATTAGCGGCCGGACGGGGCAGAACGCCTGTTGAAACCCGCGGCTCTCGCATACGACCCGCGTGACCGGCGGAGGCACGGGACGGCCACCGCGCTCCTCGACGGCGAACAATCCGCTGCACCCCGACGTCACCCAGATGCCGCGCTCCTGAAATCCCCAGCTTCGACCCTGCACGCACGCCGCGCGCGAGCGCTGCTCCACGAGCCACGCGCGCACGATGCGGCGATTGCTCGGGCAGAACTGCTGCTGAAAATTGCTGCTGTTGCACGCGATTTGGTGTCCGGGACCCGGAATTGGACGCGAGCCTCCCGAGCGCACGAAATCGAACTCGCCGGAGCATCCTTGTGTCACCCAGATGCCGCCGCTGTCGTATCCCCACGTCCTTCCCTGGATGCAAGCTGATCGGGAATGCTGCTCGACGAGGCGTGCGCTCGCGATCGTGTGTCCGGTCGGACAGTAGTTCCGATGGAAATCGCGACTTTCACACCATATGCGCGCTGCGGACGCCGGGAACGAGGCGCCGAGCAATAGCAGAAATGCGGTTGCAACGAGTGCGGGCAGTCTCACTTCGATCTTCCGGTCGATGTCGGCCGCGCAGAATATCGCGCGGGATGGGTCACCGCAAACGTTTTCGAGCGGCGTGGTGACCGCCGGGTTGACGGGCCGAATACGTGGCGACCGCCGGGTTGACGCGCAGAATAGCCACGGGAATACTGTCCGTCACCTGCAAGGAGCGCGCAGTGGACGATCAGGAGCGCACGATTCGAAGCACCTCCTCCATGGAGCAACGCGTCGACGCCATCCAGGCGGCGTTCGACGAGCGCGGAATGAAGGCGGCAGAAGGCGTCGTGGAGTTGAGCCGCCTCGCCACCGAGCAATGGGTTCCGCAAAACGGTGCGCGCGTCGTAGCGAGGGCTTGGGTCGACGGAGCATTTCGGGAACGGCTGCTCGCGAACGGCCGCGCCGCAGTGGAGGAGCTCGGGCTTGCAATGCCCAAGCACCACCGGCACTTGGTCGTATTGGAAAACACGGCCAGCGTCCACAATGTCATCTGCTGCACGCTGTGCTCATGCACCGCCTTCACGATCATCGGACTCCCGCCCGACTGGTACAAGGACTTCGAGTACCGCTCGAGAGTCGTTCGCGAGGCGCGCACCGTCCTCAGGGAAATGGGACTGGACTTGCCAGCGGATGTGGAGATTCGCGTCTGGGATACGACCGCCGATACTCGCTACATGGTGCTTCCCATGCGCCCGGCCAACACTGGTGGATGGCCCGAGGAGAAGCTCGCCGCCATCGTCACCCGTGATTCGATGATCGGCGTCGCGCGTCTTTAGAAGCGAGATCGAGCCGTGGACGGCATGCACGATCTGGGTGGCAGGCAGGGCTTTGGAGCGGTTCGATACCGACGAAACGCAGCGGCTTTTCACGCCGACTGGGAAGTTCGCGCGAATTCGCTCTATGTCCTGGCGGTGCGACTCGGCCTCATCAACATGGACGAATATCGTCACGCGATCGAGCGCATGGAACCGCGGCATTATCTCGGCGCCGGTTACTACGAGCGATCGCTGACGGGACTGGCGACGCTTTGCGTGGAGAAGGGCATCGTCAGCCGCGACGAACTCGAGCGGCGAGCTGGCGGATTGTTTCCGCTTGCGTTGCCGAGCGCGCCCGGACGCACGAATGCGGCGACACGCGAGGCCTTCAGGCGTGGCGATCGCGTTCGGGTCAAGGATGACCATGTACCCGGTCACGTGCGGATGCCGGGTTACATCCGTGGGAAGACCGGCGTCGTGGTCGGCGAATCACCCGCTTATCCGTTCCCGGACGCGCATGCGCACGGCGTACAGGCGGAAGACGAGCCCACATACGATGTCCGTTTCCGCAGCGACGACCTGTGGCCGAATTCCAGCGACAAAGCGCTGATACATGTGGCCGTTTTCCAGAGCTATCTCGCCCGCGTTGTCTAGCGGCTACTTCGGCGGTCCAAAAGCAGGCGCACGTTGAACGGGCGAAGTCGCGCATGTGCATGGAAGCAGAGATCGATCAGGTGCGTGGGTGGCTGCGCAACGCGCGGAACCTCGTCGCGCTGACGGGCGCGGGGATCTCGACGGAATCGGGCATTCCCGATTTCCGCGGGCCGCAGGGCCTCTGGACGAAGGACCCAATGGCCGAGAAGCTTTCGAACATCCACTACTACATGTCCGATCCCGACGTGCGCAAGGCATCCTGGCGCGCCCGACTCGGCCACCCCGTATGGACGGCGCGTCCGAACGCCGGGCATCTCGCGCTTGCCGAGTTGGAAAAGCGCGGCAAGCTCCATGCGTTGATCACGCAGAACATCGACGAGCTCCATCAGCTTGCAGGCAACTCACCGGAAAAGGTCGTCGAAGTCCACGGCACGATGCGCAAGGTGGCGTGCATGGCGTGCGGGATCCTCCGGCC
>JBKPOL010000121.1:0-3341 GCA_046733075.1 Pseudomonadota bacterium
CCACTGCAACGATCGACCCCCATGAAGGCATCGCCGCTCCTGTTCCCGTGCGCGCTAGGGTTCAGCGCACGAACTGATCGACGTACGCGGAGCCGAGGCCCACGTCCTCGTAATGCGCACGGCACATACCGATCTTGGTGAAGACGTCCTCGTATCCGGTCTGGCGCCCCTCGACATCCACGTAGATCATCGCACCGGCAATGTTGAAGAACGTGATCATCTCCGGACAATCATCCGGAACCGTGAGCGTGTGCACCTCTCCGGGAGGCTCGAACACGAAGCTTCCTTCCTCCGCCGTCCATTCATGCTCGAGGTATTTCCACCTTCCGCGGATGACGTACCCCACGACGAGCATCGGATGCCGGTGCCGGGACAGCACGCCCGATCGGCGAACGCGGAGCAGGTTGCACCAACCGCCCGTCACTGTGTTCAGCAACAGCGGCCGGAACCATACGTTGTCGGCCTGCGGCACCCATACGCGCTCGTCGTCAGGAATGGCGCGTACGGCGATTTCAGGGCGAATGCCGAGCGCGTTCGGAATCTTCATGCCTGCTTCGATGCCGTCTGTCCGCGCAAGGTCGTCACCAGCGCATCGATCTCCGCGCTCGCATCGCGTTCGCACGGAAACGGCCGTCCCGCCCGCCGGTACCAGTAACGGGCATTGCCGAGGTCGCCTTCGAGCATGTGAACGATGCCGTGCGCCCAGCAGCCCAGGTCGGTGTCGTCGTCCTGCACGATCGAATGCGCCTTCTCCCAGTCGCCGCGCTGCAGGTGCCGGATTGCCGTGCTGATTGCCATGCGGTCCTCCATCCCGGTTCAAGCGATCAGATATCCTCCATCGACCGGCAGCACCACGCCGGTCACGAACCGCGCCGCGCGCGAGCAGAGAAAAAGCGCCGCGCCGGCGACGTCGTCCGGCTCCGCCCACCGACCGAGCGGCGTTCGCGCGACGATTGCGCTGCTCCGCGCCGCATCGTCCTGCAGCGGCTGGGTGAGTGGCGTACGCACCCATCCCGGCGCGATCGCGTTGACGCGAATCCCGTCGTTGGCGTACGCGAGCGCGAGCGACTTCGTAAGTTGCGCAATGCCCCCCTTGCTCGCGCTATAGGCCGGCACGCGTGCGCCACCTTGGAACGACAGCACCGACGCCGTGTTGACGATCGCTCCGCCCTCGCCACCCGACGCGGCCTTGAGCTTGTTGCGCGCGAGCGTGCAGCAGCGCATCGTACCCGTGAGGTTGATCGACAGCACGTCCTCAAACACGGCGAGCTCGTGCTCGGCGTCGCGCCGGATGACGCCTGCGCAATTCACGAGTACGTCGAGGCGCGGCAGGTCGTCGAGCACCGCCTGCACGGCCGTTGCGTCTCGCACGTCGAGTGCGATCGCATCACGGGCGCCGAAATCCGGCGCCGCGCGCGCAACATCGACTTCCCCGTGCGTCGCTCCGGTGACGGTGACGACGGCGCCCGCCTCGGCCAATGCAGCGGCGATCGCGGCACCGATGCCACTTGATCCGCCCACGACCAATGCGACCTTCCCCGCAAGCAGATCGTTGCGAAACGTCGCGGCAACCGCACTCGTCATTTCACGACGCGGCGAGCAGCCGCTCGACATCCACCACGCGCGGCAGCGGCGCGACCGCGCCGTAGCCGGTAGTCGCAAGCGCCGCGGCGGCGTTGGCGAAGTGTGCGGCAGCAAACAGATCTTCCCCCGCGGTGATGCGCGCGATGAATGCGCCGTCGAAGCAATCGCCGGCGCCGGTCGCGTCGACCGATGCAACGGGACGACCCGGAACTCTTTCCCGGCGACGGCCGTTCGAGGCGAGGCACCCCTCCGCCCCGAGCTTCAACACGACGTTGGCCGAACCAAGCGCATGACATTCCGCGACGATGCGCTCCGGATCATCGGTTCCGAACAGATGGCGTGCATCGTCCAGGCCGGGCAACGCCCAATCGGTCATTCGCAACGTTTCGACGATGATGGCGCGCGCGCGTGCAACCGGCCACAGCTTGAGCCGCAGGTTCGTGTCGTAGGCGATTTGGGCGCCCGCGGCGCGCGCGATGTCGATCGCCGCAAAACACGCATCACATGCCGATGCGGAGATCGCCTGGCTGATTCCCGATAGATGGAGGACGCGTGTTGCGCGGAGCGCTGCGAGCGGCAGCGACGACGGTGACATCCGCGATGCGGCCGACCCCGCGCGCAAATAAGAGAACACGTGGCCGCTCGCGTCGTGCGAAACGAAATACACGCCGGTCGGTGCTTCGTTATCGACAGCCACCGCTTCAGTGGATACTTTTTCCTGTTTCCACAGGTCGATCAACCGCCGTCCGAAAGCGTCGTTGCCGACGCGCGTCAGATACCCGACCCGCGCGCCGACTCGCGCCGCGGCGATCGCCATGTTCGATGTATCGCCGCCGAAGCCCTGCAGCCACGTATGCGGATCATCGGCGCGCGTCTGGTTGAACTCGATCATCGCTTCGCCGAGCGCGAGGACGTCGAGACGCGGCGCGAGCGCGGAATCGCCGACATTCATGCGTTCACCCGGATCTGGAGATCGGCGTGGTCTGTTGAGGAGGCGCTAGCGCGCGGGCAATCCGCGAAATGCAGCGCCAAATGCGGCGGCCACTCGGCGTACATCCGCAGGATCCGCCCCGGGCTTGTAGAGATTCGATCCGGTCCCGAACCCCGCAGCGCCTTCCGCCCACCAGGGCGCCATGTTGTCGGGGCGAATGCCGCCGACGGGGAACACGAGCGTGCCCTTCGGCAGTACCGCGCGCCACGCACGGAGGACGCCGGGCACCATCGCCTCGGCGGGAAAGAGCTTGAGGCCATCCGCTCCGGCCTTCAGCGACGCGAAGGCCTCGGTCGGCGTCCCGACGCCCGGAAGGCACACCATGCCCGCCTCTTTCGCGGCGCGAATGACTTCAGTATCGGCGTGCGGCATCACAATGAGCTGCCCGCCGGTGTCGCGGACGCGCTCAACATCGGCCGGATTAATCACCGTTCCCGCACCGACCAGGCAACGGTCGACGTAATTGCCGGCGAGCCATCGGATGGATTCGAACGGGCGCGGCGAGTTGAGCGGCACTTCCAGGATGCGAAAGCCTTCACCATACAGCGCGTCGGCAACCCCCGCGATTTCATCGGGAGTAATGCCGCGCAACACGGCAACAAGCGGCAGCGGCGAGAGATAGTTAGCGAGGTTCATCACTGTTCGTCCGTTCCTTCGAGTCGCCGCGTTTCGGCACGGGCCGGGCCGGCCGATTTACGTTGGCTCATGCGCTGACACGCGCCGGGACGTCCCCGCGCGCAAAGCAATTGGCCAAATTACGTTCGCT
>JBKPOL010000122.1:0-3062 GCA_046733075.1 Pseudomonadota bacterium
CCAATAACTTTAGTACCCAAGGCGTTGAATTATAAGGGACCGTTATGTAGACGACTACTTTCCCGCGAATGTTTGTAAAATTTTTCGACGCGAGATTTAATCGAGACTTCCCAAAAAATCCGCTTTCCCGAGCGGCACGCCGTTATGCCGCAGGATTCCGTACGCGATCGCGGCGTGAAAATAGACGTTCGGCTGCGCGAACTGCAGCAGGTAGTTGGCGCCCGTGAACTTGTGCGGCTCGCCGCGCACAGGTCGCGTGATCTCCCGCGTCGCCGCCGCCTCGAAATCCTTTGCATTCAACGACGCCATGTAATCGGTCGTGCGCTGCACGCGCGCGATCAGGTCGTCGAAGCTTTGCTCCTTGTCCTCGTACGACGGCGGCTCGACGCCCGAAAGCCTTGCCGCCGCGCCGCGCGCGATATCCGTTGCAATCTGTACCTGGCGCGATAGCGGAAGCATGTCCGGATACAGCCGGGCGCTGGTGTAAACCGCTTCCTCGACCTTGCGTTCCAGTGCATGGGCCTTCGCCTTTTCGAGCACGCGCGCAAGGTTCGACAGCGTCTTCGTGAACACGGTGACGGACAACTGGTGCATCGACAACGACATGAACAGCTCCTCGAGTAAGAAAGATCAGCGCAGGACCAGATATAGCACGCCGCCGAGAATCAGCCACTTCAGCGTGTAGTGAGCGAAGCGGCTTTTCTTCTTGATCCATTTCCCGACGAGGCGGACTCGATACGCGACGTTGAACACGCGATTCAGCGCGCCGACATGGTCGCCGGGCGCGTTCTCTGTCTGGCTCGCGCGAATCAGCGTGAGCTCGACGGCGTGGTTCAGCCACTTGATCACGCGGCTGCGGAGCGGTCGCTCGACATCGCAGAACAGGATGATGCGAGTGATGTCGCTGCGATTTTCCGCCGTGTGGATGAACGTTTCGTCGAACATCACAGGTTCGCCGTCCCGCCAGAAGTAGGGCTCGCCGTCGACGACGATCCGGCAACTGTCGGAATTCGGCGTGACGAGGCCCAGGTGATAGCGAAGCGATCCGGCGAATGGATCGCGGTGGGCTCCGAGCTTACTGCCTGGGGGCAGCAGCGCAAACATCGCCGCGTTCACACCGGGAATCGATTCGACGAGCGCGACGGTCTTTGGACACAATGCCTTCGCCGATAGCAGCGGCTCGTCGTACCACTTCACATAGAAGCGCTTCCACCCGGTATTGAAGAACGAGTTGAAGCCGAGATCGTTGTAGGTCGCCGCCGCGCGGATGTGGCCCTCGTCGAAGAGCCGCAAGGCCTCGCCGCGGATCGTCTGCCAGTTCTGCTTGAGTGCCTTGAGTTCCGGAAAGCGCTCGACCTCGACGTACGGACGATTCGGCACCGCCGAGAACATGTACATCAAGGCGTTGTACGGCGCCATGAGCGTCGAGTGATCGGTGAGCTGACGGAAGAAGCCATGCCTCACGCGTCCGCGGTAGTGGACATAAACGCCTGCCGCAATGAACAGGTAAAACGCGATGAACTTCGGCGCTAGAAGCGAACTGATCATCGGTTGAAGACCCATCGGAGCGCGACGGACGTGCAAGACCCGCCCGCGTTCGTCCCGTCGCGGTTGCTACTTTAAACCCCTGCGGGTGACCCGGCGCCGGCGTGGCGCTGACGGCGCTTTCGGCGCGCCGATTTCCACCGGCGATGCACCCACCACCACTGCTCGGGGTGGCGGAGCACGAGCCGCTCGATCGCCGCATTGAATGCGCGGGTCGTTCGCATGATCGATTCGTTGACGTTTTCCACATCCACGAGGGGAACGGGCGGGTCGAAGCGCAGCACGTGCCGGCCGTCCGGGTTGCGCCAGCACGCGGCCGGCACCACCGGTGCTTTCGTGGAAAGTGCGATTACGGCGAGACTCTTGAACGTCCCCGCCGGCTCTCCGAAGAATTCCACGTCGATGCCATCGGCGCCGCCGGCGTATTGATCGAACGGAAACACGACGATATCGCCTTGCTCGAGCAGCGTCACGATGCGATCGAGCGATCCACGCTTGGCGATGACGCCGAAGCCCGCGCGGTTGAATCGTCGCGTCACCATCGCGTCCAGCCACCGGGGCTTGATGGGCCGGCGCACGAAATGAAACCGGCCTTGCACCTCCGGGTAGTTGGCAATGCCTGCGATCGTCGCCACCTCCCAGTTGCCGAAGTGACCGGTCACCACGAGCACGCCATTGCCTTGACGAAAGGCATCCGTGAACGTCTCGAGGTCCTCGATGCGCACGAGCGCGCGCTTGCGCTCCAACGAGAGCCAGCGAAAGCGGAAAAACTCCACGATGAGCCGCCACAGGTGCGCGTAATGCGCCTGCGCCAGTCGATCGATCTCAGCCGCGGGCACGGCGGCCCCGAACACGCGACGCAGATTCTCGATGATGACCTGTCGCCGGATGGGCAACAGTTTGAAGAAAATTCTTCCCGCGAGCTCGACGCGCGTCTCCATCGGCAGCGCCAGCGCGACCGCCGACGCACTCGCTCGATCGTGCGTTAATGACACGGCGATGTCGGCAATGCGAGCTTGGTCGAGGACGCTGCGTGCATTGGGGCTGCATGAGACGCGCGGCGCGCCGTAACCGTCGCGGATCACCGAAAAATCGGCGAGCTCGAGGCGCCCTGCGGCCAGCTCCCGCGGAAACAGCTTGACGCACGCTTCCTTCGCTGCGTAACGGGCGGCGAGGCTGGCCGCGCGACCTGCACCTTGTCCGCTGTCGTCGAGCTCCTGCAAGGTGAAGAGCTTGACCAGCTCCGGGCCGGGTGTGTCGATCAGCAAGCGCTCCATGCGCGCGATCTCCACGGTGTCGATGCCGCACCGTACCGGCGCGGCGGATACCGGTGACGTCGCGACGGTCAAGCGGTCGATGCGCGAACGAGCAGCGCCGCGTCGGTTCCCGCGAAGCCCCGGCACAGCACGAGCGCGACCTGGCTGCGCGGCGACTGTGCCGCGCGCGACAGCGGAAGCTCCGCGCATTCGGGCGCAGCCTGCTCGAGCGTGCGGATGCCGGGGACGACGCTGCTGCGC
>JBKPOL010000123.1:0-5646 GCA_046733075.1 Pseudomonadota bacterium
CCCTTGCTCGCCGCGTAGTTCGTCTGACCGCGTCCGCCTTTGTCACCCGCGACCGAGCTCATGTTGACGATCGCGCCGGCGCGCTGCATGACCATGTACGGGATGACGGCACGGGTCACGTTGAACACGCCACCGACGTTCGTGTCGAGCACCGTCTGGATGTCGTCGTTCTCGAGCGCGGCGAGCGGATTGTCGCGGATGATGCCGGCGTTATTGACGAGCACGTCGATCCGCTCGGTCCGCTCGGCAAGGCGTTCGATGGCCGCGTGGCATGCCCGTGCATCAGTGACGTCCACCTGTTCGGAGGTGACCTCGTGACCCGCATTGCGCATGCTCGCGACGACGGCTTCGGCCGCCTCCGTGTTCCCGCGATAAAAGAACGTCACCCGCGCGCCTTCATCGGCGAAAAGCTCGACGATGGCGCGGCCGATGCCGCGGCTGCCGCCGGTGACGAGCACCGATTTGCCGGCAAGTCCGGACGGAGCCTTCATCCCGAGATGCAAAAGCCGCCGTCGACGACGAGTGTGTGTCCGTTGATCATCGCCGCCTCCGGCAGGCACAGCAGATAGACGGCGTTGGCGACGTCCTCGGGGCGAAGCACCGGCCCCGCGGGCGTGCGTCGCGCGAAGTCTTCGAGCAGCTCGGTGCGATTGGGGAAGTGCGAAAGCGCATCGGTATCGACGACACCGGCGCTTACCGCATTGACGCGAATGCCGCGCGGCCCGAGCTCCTGCGCAAGCGCGCGCACGAGCGCCTCGAGCGCGGCCTTCGATGCGCCGATGAAGCCGTAGTCGGGCATCGCGCGCTGCGCTCCGAGGCTCGACATCGCAACGATGCGGCCGCCGTTCTTCATCAGCGGAACCGCGCGTTGCGCGAGCAGATTGACCGCGAGGGCGTTTGTCTCCATGCACCAGCGAAAATGCTTGAGCCCCATCTCCATCACGGGTTTGAGCACGCCCGACGCTGCGTTGCTCACGACGATGTCGACGCGGTCGTAAGTCTCACGAAACGCCGCGAACAGCTCGTCCACGCTGTCCGGCACGCCGACGCTTCCCTGGATCGCGACCGCCCGGCGGCCCAGCGCGCGCACTTCGCCGCAGAGGGCTTCGGCGTCCTCGTGACTGTTGTAATAATTGATTGCGACGTCCGCCCCTTCGCGTGCAAGCTTGCGTGCGATGGCGCGGCCGATGCCGCGTGCGGCGCCGGTCACCAGCGCAACCTGGCCGTGCAAAGGGCGTGTCGTCGGATCGAGCATGGAAGGCGCGCCTGTCCGGAGCGTTACGAACTTTCGCGAATGCGTCGCTCCGCACGCCGAAAGTCCGCGATGTCCTTGCAGAGCTGTGCGGCGACGCCAGGATTCAAGCTCCGACGCGGCGCGGAAAGCCGGCTATTCTACCCGCCGGTCGCGCTCTTGCTTCGCTGCGCCTTACCGGGCTGCGTGCAGGCTCGGCGACATGCTGGGCCGCTCTGCCGCGCGTGCGCGATCGCGCTCGGCGCGCACCCAGTGCTGGGCCTCGAGGCACCAGTGCTTCTTGATGCTGTACCAGACATCCGCCGCCCACAAGACGTGGCCTGCGGCCTCCGGCGGCAACGAGGACGTATCCCGTTTATCGCCGGGCGCATAGGCGTTGATCCAGTCGCGCACCGCGGGGTCCTCCGCGAGCATGTGTGTGAGCGGCGCCACCACGTGGTTGTAGGTTGCGGGCAGGGTGACGTTTCGCACATGGGCCGAGCCGTTGTTCTCATACGGCTTGTCGAGCGGATTGCCCGGCAGCGACAACGCGAACAGGTCGACTTCGATGAAGAAGCCCGTGAAGTCGTCGACGGTATCCGGAATCTTCCGCAGCGTTTCGAGGTTCTCCCACCAGTTCGGCAACAACAGCGCCCAGCCGCCGGCCCCGATCGCGGACGCATACGAAGCGGATACACCGACGACGGGCCGCGTCTTGCGCGTGAAGGGATCGACGATCGTCGTGCGCTCCTCGAGCGTCGCCGTCAGCGGGTTCCACACATGGATATCGCTGCCGCTTTGCCCGGCGAGGTCCTTCAGAATGCGCACCGCGGAAAGTCCACCCTGGCTGTGTCCGATCAGCATCGGTCGCAGGCCATCGTGCTCGTATTGCCACGCGACGAGGCCCGCGAGCTGCTCGGTGCGCAGGTACGGGCTGTATGACCAGTCGCCGTTTCCCGGGTCGCGGATCTTCGCCTCGGGATAGCCCATTCCCGTGAGGAACTGGCCGAACGAGTACATGATGAGATGAACCGGATAGACGCCGCCGTGCAGCAGCATGATGCGGGGCGTCGGTCCCTTCGCCAGCACTTCGCGCACGCCGGCATCGCTGATGTGCTCAGGGTCGAGCGCGAGCAATCTATCCTGCAATCTCCGGTCGGGCGCGACGGTCTCGCTCGAGGCAGCGGATCCCAGGTTCGCGTTGTCGAACGGTTGCGTTGCGCAGCCTGCGACCGCGACGAGCAAAACGAGGAGCGCTGCGTGCCAGGCACGGCCGGGTTTCGTGGCTGTCATGTAAGGGCTTTGATGCGCTCGATCATGTGGTCGCGAATCCTGTCGATGACGTCCGGGGCAAATGCGGCCGTGCGATACGACACACCCGCACAAAGCGTGTCGCCCGCCGTCGTAACGGCCAGGACGAGCGGAGCCGCCGGACCCGTCGGAACGCCGCGGATGTAGAGGGGTGCGCGGGCGCCGTCCGCGCTCTTCCACAGCGCGTTCACATTGAGCGTCGATACGCCCGCGCCAACCGGGTAGCTCTTCGCATACACCTGCATTCGCTGGCTTGGGTCCTGGAAGCGGCCAATCACGCCGTCGACCGCCATCGCGGACAGTGTCGTGAGATAGAGCCTTTCGCGCTTGATCCGCTCGGTGGTGCGATGGACATCCCGGGCAAGCTCCGAGAGCGTGATGCCAGCAGGCACGGGGTGCGAGACGCGAAACGAGCTCAGGAACTGTCCGAACGTCCGCTCCACATCCTCACCGTGCGCGTCGCGAAGGTTCACGATCGATGCGACGGCAAGCTCCCGGCGCCGTTTCGTCCGGTCGCGCTGTGGCGCCTGCGCGTCTTGCGCGAGCAACAGCAGGGCGATCAGCGCGTCGTTCAGCGTGACGCCAAGGCGCTTCGCAGCGTTACGCAGGGTTGCGAAGTCGTAAGGCTCGAGGGTGAAGAGGGTGAAGGCGTTGTAGCCGTCCTCGATCGACCCATAGCGCGGACGTATCGTGCGCCGACAGCTCGCCGCCATCCCGGGGAAACGCGCGATTGCCCGCAGCGAGTCGAGGGGATGCCTGACGAAGAGACGCGCGTGCGTTGGCGGGTACAGCTCGAGCGCGCTGGCGACCGAGTTTCCGTGGTAACGGTCCGCGATCGCTTTCAGGAGAACGACGATCGAGTCACCGCCCGCGATGAAGTGGTCGTAGGCGAGACCGAGGAAGAACGCGGTCTCGAGGTCGATGGCGAAGAAGCGAAACGGGTCCATGGGTCCGTCGGTCGGAAAGCGCACGTTCAAGTGACGCTCGAAGACTTGGGCGACGATATGCGACGCGTCGCCCGTGGGGCGAATGACTTCGAGCGCCGTATGCGCCGTTCCGCCGTGCCATGCGTAGCGCGCATGCGCGCGATCGAGAACGAGACCGGTGAGCCCTGCCCGGGTCAGCGTGTCGTTGATCGCGCCCGTCATCGCCGTTTCAGCAAGCGCGCCGTCGATTCGAACGGCGTGCACGGCGTTGTACGGATGCAAGTCCCGCCACCCGAGCATCGCCGCCTGGAACACGTTGAGGCGGCCCCTCAAGCGCTTCATCGCTGATCGGCGTCCTGGCGCCGTTTCGTCACGCCCAATGCCTCGGGGAAGCGCCGGCGAGCGATCGCGAAGGGCTTTTTGCACGCCAAAGATGGAAGAATTTTCCAGTTTTCGCAGCATGTCCTGAGATCCCGAGTCGCAGCCGTGCACGGCCTTGCCAGCGGCCGTTCTTCGTGCGCGCCCCGGATCTGCGTGCGCGCGTAAGACACTTGCACCCGACTACCGGTCAAGCGTGAGCAAACGCTGCGCCTGAGCGCACCAGTGTTGCTTGACACTGTGCCAGATGTCCGCCGCATGCACGATGTTACGGGTATCTCCGGACGGCAAAGGGCGTGTGATTTCAGGCGTCCACCCGTCGATCCAGGCGCGGGTCGCCGGTTCCCGTGCGAGATGGTCGACGGCCGGAAGGTCGACGTGACTGTACGCGGCAGGAAGGACCGTGGTACGGACGCGTGCCGATCCGGCCGATGCATAGGGCGACGGCGGGAACAGATGGCCCGCGATCGCATCATGCGGAAGATCGAAGCCCGCGAACTCGTCCACGGTGTCGGGGATCGTGCGCAGACGCGTAACCATCGTCCATTGGCCGAGCAGCAGCCGCGGCAGCCATCCGGTCGCCAACGCGGCCACGAACGACAGGCGCAATCCTCCGACGACGGGACGCGGCTGGCCGGAATACGGGTCGACGATGGTCGTGCGCGGCAGCGTTTCATTGCTCACGGGATCGACGAGCGGAACGCTCTCGTGGAACGCGCCGGCGAGCTCGTGCAGCACGCGAATCGCCAAGGCACCTCCCTGGCTGTGACCGATCAGCATCGGTGCCTCGGCCGTGCGCTCGTAATCGAAGGCGAGGACGCCTGCAATGCGCTCGCTGTCCGCGAAGCTGATGTTCGAAAAGCCCCCGTCATGGGGATTGCGAAGCCGCTCTTCCGGATAACCCATGTCGATCAGGAAACGCGCGAAAGGCTCCATCGTCACGATCGGCACGCTTCCCTGGAGCAGCATGATGCGCGGCGCCGGGACCTTGCGCAGAGCGTCGCGGACATCGTCCCCCGTCACACGGGCGCAATCGAGTTGCCTTAACCGCTCGGCGACCTCGGCGGGAATGCTGGCCGGCCGGGCCGCGGCTCCGTGCGCGGGCTGCGCGTCGAGCGAGAGCGCGACAACGGCGGCGGTCAGCGCCCACACGAGGATCACACGGCAGGCGCCGAACGAGGTGGAATCAGGGATGGCGCGAAGCCGCGCGCGGCAGGAACCGCCCGGTTCGCTCCATGTATCTGGCATAGGCATCGCCGTGCAGGCGAGCGAGGTGCGATTCTTCGTTGCGTGCCTTCAGGTTCATGAGCACAACATGGGCGAGGGCGACGGCGAGCATGGGCCACGCGGGCATGACTACGGCCGTCGCGATCATCATCCCGATGCTGAATGCGTAGATCGGGTGCCGTACGCGTGCGAAGAGATCATCGGTGATGAGATTTCTGTTGTCGTCGCTGATGTCCATCCGCCAGTCGGCACCCATTCGCCGCCAGGCGCGGACCGTCAGCACGAGGCACACGACCGCGGCCGCGGCGGCGATCCAGCGCAGCACTGCGTAGGCTGCGGAGTCGCGGGCGAACGGCGGCAGTGCGAAAGGTCCGCCCTCGTGCGTAAGGCCGAGCCAGGGCAGCGTGCACCAGGCGAGCACCGCCGGGACGAATACGAGCCACATCGCGCGTTCCGCCGGCCGCTCGGGGATGATGCCCACGTCGCGATGCTGCTTGCGGCGCGCGCGAACGACCATCGCGCCGACGCGCAGCCAGTACGCGCACACGGTCAGCGCGACGACGAGGAGTGGAA
>JBKPOL010000124.1:0-2557 GCA_046733075.1 Pseudomonadota bacterium
TAGTGGCTCGGATTGATCTTCCAGCCCTTCACATAGGCGCGGTAGGGCACGATGCGGTACCACCACAACAGAAAGATCGCGTGCGCCTTGTCGTCGAGCACGTCCTTCTCGAACTGGCGCATCAAGCGGCGCTGCGCCGCGGGATCGGTCTCTGCGATCATCTTCTCGTAGAGCGCGATCTCGCCGGGATCTTCGTAGAACCCGAAATTCTGCGCCTCGACCGTATAGGGCAGGTAGCGCTGCACATCGACGAGCGGGTTCACGACGCTCTGGCAATTGCCGTAGACGGCGGCTTCGAAATTACCGGCCCGCATCGTCTCGAACCACGGGCCGGTCGGGACGACGCGCTGCGTCACCTTCAGCCCGATCTTGCTCCATTCATCGACCAGCCACGATCCGTTGTATTTGTAGGGTTGGTCGATGTTGCGGTTGAGCAATTCAAAGCTGAGCCCCTCCTGACCGGCTTCCTTCAAGAGGCGCTTCGCCTCGGCCCGTGATTTCTCGATATCGGGCCAATAGCCGGCGAGCTTCTCTAATTCATCCTTTGTCGCGGCGAGGGGCGAGCCCGGAAACACAATGCCGCCGACGGTCCGGACATTGGCGATTTTGGCGAGCGCCGGCGCGCCGTGCCAGCGATCGATTGCCAAGGTCAAGGCGCGGCGCACCCGGACATCGTCGAACGGCTTTTTCCGATGGTTCGGGAAAACAAGCGTGCCGCAATTCCAGTCGCTCTCCTGCACGGCGAGCTGGTCGCCGAGCGCCGTCTTCAATTCGTCGCGCACCGAGGGCGGGAAGCCGCGGAACTCGATCGCGGCGCGGTCGGCGCGCAGCGCATCGAGGCGGGTTGCCTGCTTGTCGGCGTAGATGCCGATAAAGCCGTCGAGATAGGGCAGGCCGGGCTGATAATAGTCCGGGTTGCGCACGCCCCGGATCGATTGTCCGGTCTCATAGGCGACAAATTTGAACGGCCCCGAGCCGTCGATATTTTTTTCGTACCAGTGGATATCCTTGTCGAGCTTCGCTTTGCTGTAGATCCAGGCATAGGGATCGGCGAGCGCGGGCAGAAATGCGTTGGTCGCCTGCTTCAGGCGAAAGGTGACGGTGGAGGGGCCGGTCGCCTCGATGCTGTCGATCATCGCGGCATAGCCCGCGCCGCGCGCGCTGATGACGCCCTCGGGCGGGAAGACGATTTTTTTCCAGCTCGCCGCGACGTCCTCGGCGGAGAGAGGCGAGCCGTCGTGGAACTTCACTCCTTGGCGGATCGTGAAGGTGAAGGTCTTGCCGCCGTCGGTGGGCTGCGGCATCGCGGTGCAGAGATCGCAGACGAAATCGGTCGTCGAAGACGGGTTCTCCGGATTGGCGCGGATCAGATTGCTGTAGAAGGGCGCGACCGAATGCACGGTCGCGAAGCTGTTCTCGCGATGGCCGTCGAAGGAGGGCGGCGCATCCGCCGGGATCAAAAAGGTCAGAACGCCGCCGCGCTTCGGCGTCTCCGCGGCACCCAGCGGCTGCGCGGCGGAGAGCCATGCCAAGCCGAAGATCGCAGCAATCCGAGCGAAGCGCCTCATCGGGAGAGCCTCGATTATTTATCGAGCCACACCGTGCCCAGATCCTGGTTCACGTAATGGCTCGGGCCGATCTTCCACCCCTTGACATAGGCGCGGTACGGCACGATGCGCTGCCACCACAGCAGGAAAATGCCGTGCGCCTGCTCGTCGAGCACATATTTGTTGAAATCGAGCAGCCGCGACTTCTGCTTTGACTTGTCGAGCTCGCGCAGCATCGTGTTGTACAGATCGACTTCGTGTTGATCCTCGAAATTGCCGTAGTTCCCCTCGGAAATCGTGTGCGGCAGGTACTTGCCGACATCGGCGAGCGGGTTGACGACGTTCTGGCAGTTGCCTTCGACCGTCATGTCGAAATCCCCCGCGCGCATCGCCGCAAACCACGGCCCGGTCGGCAATATCCGCTGGGTGACCTTCACGCCGATCTTGCTCCACTGATCGACGACCCAGATGCCGTAATATTTGTAGGGCTGGTCGGTGGAGCGGTTGAGCAGGGTGAAGCTGAGATTTTCCTGGCCGGCTTCCTTCAACAGGCGTTTCGCCTCGGCGCGAGACTTTTCGATATCGGGCCAATAGCCGGCGATCTGCTGCAACTCTTCCTTGGTTGGCGCGAGCGGTGAGCCGGGGAAGGTGAGGCCGCCGACCGTCCGCACGAGCGCAATCTTCGACAATTCCGCCGCGCTGCCCCAGCGGTCGATCGCCAAGGTCAGGGCGCGGCGGACGCGCGGGTCGTCAAACGGCTTTCGCGCGTGGTTCGGGGTGATCAGACCGCCGCAATTCCAATCGCTGGTCTGAACCGCGAGCTGATCGCCGAGCGCCTGCTTCAGCTCGTCGCGCACGGTTGGCGGGAACCCGCGGAACTCGATCGCCGCCCGATCGCTCTTGATGGCTTCGACCCGTGTCACCTGCTTGTCGGCGTAGATGCCCTTGAAGCCGTCGAGATAGGGAAGGCCCTGATGGTAGTAGTCCGGGTTGCGCGCCCCCTCGATCGA
>JBKPOL010000125.1:0-3813 GCA_046733075.1 Pseudomonadota bacterium
ATTCCCATCCGGGCGGAGGTTTGAGCGTGTTCCCGATGAACTCCCCTCGGCCCATTAGCAAGACCCTGCGAGTGCTCGCCGCGCTGCTTGCTTATCCTGACGCGCAGCTGCGTACGCACGTACCGGAGATGCGTCATATGCTCGTCGATGAAGCGGCTATTGCGGCACCTCGTCGAATGGAGATCGATGCGCTCATGGATACGCTCCAGTCCGCCGATCCGCTCGAGACGGAAGCCGCCTACGTGGAGCTCTTCGATCGCAGCCGTGCCGCTTCGCTGCACTTGTTCGAGCATGTGCACGGCGACTCGCGTGAACGGGGTCCGGCGATGATCGACCTCGCTCAAACGTACGAAAAGGCCGGCCTCATCCTCGCTCCCGACGAACTTCCAGACTATCTGCCGGTGGTACTGGAGTTCGTGTCTACACAGCCGCCGCGCGAGGCGCGTGCCTTCCTCGGCGAAATCGTCCACATCCTGAACGCGATCTTCGGCGCGCTGCTTAAGCGCGATAGCGCCTATGCGAGTGTCGTGGGTGCCTTGATCGAGCTTGCCGGAGAAAAGGCGCAGCCGGTCGAGCCGCCCGCGGACGATGCGCTGGACGAAAGCTGGGCCGAACCGCCCGTGTTCGATGGCTGCTCCGGGAAAGGCCAGGCCAGACCCGGGCAGACGCAGCCGATCCATGTCGTCCGATCGATCCGCGCGATGGGCGTCGACGCCAACCCACTTTCGGGAGGGGCTCCGTGAATCCCGTCCTTGCCTATCTGCACTACTTCTTCTTCACCGTCTATCCGTACATCTGCATGGCGGTGTTCCTGATGGGCAGTCTCGCTCGCTTCGACCGCGACCAGTACACCTGGAAGAGCGACTCGTCGCAGATGCTTCGCCGAGGCACGTTGCGCTGGGGCAGCAATCTGTTCCACATCGGCATCATCTTCCTGTTCTTCGGGCACCTCATCGGCCTGCTGACGCCCCATTGGTTCTACGAGGGCTTCATCAGCGCGCCCGCCAAGCAGCGCATGGCCATCTATTCGGGTGGCTTGGCCGGCCTGATCTGCTTCGTGGGACTGAGCCTGCTGCTATACCGTCGCCTCTTCGACCCGCGCATCCGTTTGACCAGCCACCGCACCGACATCGCCATCCTCGTGATCCTGTGGGTGCAGCTGGTTCTCGGCCTGGTCACGCTGCCGTTCTCGTATGGACATGCGGACGCGAGCGCAATGCTGATACTTGCCGACTGGTCGCAGCGCATCGTCACCTTTCGTCCCAACGCCGACGCACTCGTCACGCTGGACTGGCCCTACATGATCCACCTGATTCTCGGCATGACGATCTTCCTGCTGTTTCCCTTCAGCCGCCTCGTACACGTGTGGAGCGGATTTGCGAGCATCGCCTACCTGTTCCGGCCCTATCAGGTGGTGCGCAGTCGGCGACTCAATGTGCCCCCCGGCCGCAACGTGCCGCGTCAACCCGGCGTCGGCGTCTGATCGATCACGACCATGACAAGCACAAAAGGCATCACCCATGACGTAGCGCGCATCAATGGCGTACCGCTGCATGTGCAACATGCCGCGCCACCTCCGGACGAATTGCGGCAGCGGGCCTGCACGGAGCTTCTGCGTCAGGCTGCACAGCAGGCCGGACTCTTGAGCGTCGCCGACGTCGTGTCGACCGATGGTGTCATCAGTGAAGCGGCTGCAAGCGCAATCGAGTCGCTGCTCGAACAGCAGTTGAACGTGCCCGAGCCATCGGAAGAAGCCTGCCGGCGGCACTATGCGGCGCACCACGGCACCTACCGCACGGGCGAGCGCGTGCTCGCAAGGCACATCCTTTTCGCCGTGACGCCCGGCGTGGATGTCGTTGCGCTGCGCAAGCGCGCGGAGACGATCTTGCTGGACGTGCGGTGTCACGACGGCAAGACCGGCGATCGCTTCGCCAATGCCGCATGCGCGTCGTCCAACTGCCCCAGTGGCGCGCAGGGCGGGGATCTCGGTTGGCTCCGCGCTGCGGACTGTGCGCCGGAGTTCGCGCGCGAATTGTTCGGCCATGCCGAGGTCGGCGTCCTCCCACGGCTGGTGCACAGCCGCTTTGGACTTCATGTGGTCGAGGTGCTGGCCCGGGAGCCCGGTGTTGCGCAATCCTTCGACGCGGTGCACGGTGCAGTGGCGATGTCGCTGCGCCAGCTCGCGTACGTCACGGCGCTGCGCCAATATTTGCGACTGCTTGCCGGCGAAGCCGATGTGACGGGCGTCGATCTCGATGCCGCGGACACGCCGCTCGTGCAGTAGCGGCCGCAATCGTCTTTGGCGCAGGCTCGCGCGCTTCGATGCCCGACCTGACCATCTCCAGTTTTGACGACCTGTTGCGCGCGGCTCGGCGACAGCCGGAGCCCCAGCGTCTGTTGTTCGTGTTCGCACGTGCGGAACTGCCGGAGGACAGTACACCCGAACAGCGGCGGCGCTTTGCCGCGGGCGACGGTGGCGCGCTCGTGCCCTTGATGTGCGTCGACAAGTCACCCGACGAACTGACCACGTTTGCAGCGCTTGCGGAAGAATCTCGCCTTTCCGGGCCGGAGTGGACGATGGTTTTCGTCGCCGGCCTTGCCGGCCAGCCAGGCCGCGCGCCGACACACGACGATGCCGAAGCGCCTCTCCAACGCATGGTCGACGCGATCAAGTCCGGCTTGCACGGCTCGTTCATCCCGTTCGATCGCAACGGCCAACCGGTTGAGTTTGAATGAGCACGTCAGAGACTGACGTAGCGTCTGAGGCACAATGCGTCGGCCACGGAGAAGGCCGTCATTCGAAGTGGAACGGGGGCTGTCGCGGCCGGTCCAACCGAGGTTACCTCATCAGAGGAGATCCCATGTCGCATTACATCGACGCCATCGTTATCCCCGTTCCCCGCGCCCAGCTCGATACCTACAAGCGCATGTCCACCGAATGGGGGAACGCCCACCTGCGTTACGGTGCTCTGTACTACTCCGACTCGATCAGCGACGACGCTCAGCCTGGAAAGGTCACCTCGTTTCCCCAGGCCGTGCAGCTCAAGAACGACGAAGTCATCGCCTTGGCGTGGGTCGTGTATCGGAATAAGGAGGACCGCGACCGAATCGGCAAGGCGGTGATGGAGGATCCGGCACTCAAGGAGTCGATGGATCCTTCGAAGATGCCCTTCGACGGCAAGCGCATGTTTTGGGGCGGCTTCGAAACCATCACCGAGCTCGCGGGCAAGCGCTAACCGGGGAGTGGGGCGGACCGCGGCGGCCCGTGACCGCACGCGGTCGATCGACCAGGACGCCCCTCCTCAGCGCTCTGCCGATTCTGCAGGACGAGCCGCCTCGAACAGGAACCATGCGCGTCGTTCCGCCTCGTCGATCCAAACTTCGAGCAGACTCGCGCTCGCCACGTCGTGATGCTCGTCGCACACGTTGTGCGCCTCGCGCATGCGGTCGGCGAGCTCCGCGTTGTCCTCGCGCAGTTCGGCCAGCATGTCGAGTGGCGTCACGTATTCCGCGTCGTTATCGAGGACGCGCTGCACGCGTGCGATATGGCCGATCGATCGCAGCGTGTTTCCGCCGATCTTGCGTACACGCTCGGCGATGGGATCGGTCGTCGCGTAGATCTGGTCGGCCTGCTCGTCGAGCAGCAGGTGGTAGTCGCGGAAGTGCGGGCCCGAGACGTGCCAGTGGAAGTTCTTGGTTTTCAGGTAAAGCGCGAAAAGGTCTGCCAGCAGCGCGTTCAGCGCACCGGAAATATCGCGTGTCGCTTCGGCCCCGAGACTGGTGGGCGTACGCAGTGCGGCGCTACGCCGCGTG
>JBKPOL010000126.1:0-4357 GCA_046733075.1 Pseudomonadota bacterium
CACCCCCTTCGCCTTCATGTTCGCCATGTAGTTCGCGACCGCCTTGTCTTCGGCGCGCGCAAGCTGGGTCTTCGCGGCATCTGCAGCTGACTTGTCCTTGGCGGCCTTGTCCGCCTTCTGCTCCTCGGTCAGCGGCGGGGCCGGCGGCAGCTTTGCGACCGCAGCGCTGAATGCCGCCACGACGAGACCTGCGCCCATCAGTGCCCGAATGGTCCTGTTCATCGACTCCTCCCAGGTGGCTAACGCGTTATCGCCGGCACAGGTGCGGCCGGCGCTGAAACATCATTCGGCGCCGTGCCATCCTTCCCGGCCTTGACGTCGTTGTACCAGTATAAGTGGTGCTGCTTCGCCCACGTCTCATCGACATAACCACTGGCCATCGCCTCGTACGCGCCCGCCATTCCGAGCGTGCCCATGTAGATGTGGCCGAGCGCAGCGATCATGAAGAGCGATGCAACCCCGAGATGGATGATGTTCGCGATCTGCATCGTGCTTCGCGTCTGATTGAAGTTCGGGAAATCGAGCACGAAGCCGCTGGCGCTGACGATGAGTCCGAACACCAGCACGCCGCCCCAGAACCAGAGCTTCTCGCCTGCGTTGAACTTCCCGGAGGGAACATCGCGCTTCGACATGAGACCGCCGAAATGGCGAATCCAGGTCCAGTCAGACCTGCGCCAGAAGTTATCGCGGACGAAGGTCGCGAGCAGAAGCAGCGTACAGATGAAGAACAGGGGCCCGACGAAGTTGTGCACGTACTTTGCGAGAATGGTCAGCCACGAAAAGGCCGTGTATCCGATGATCGGCAGGAGGACGTTCTTTCCAAACGCAATGACGATACCGCTGATCGCAAGCGCCACGAACGACCACGCCGTTGTCCAGTGGATCGTCATTTGCCACCGGTTGAAACGACGGAATCGACGTCCGGTCGGTGGCTCGTGCAATTGCATCGTCCCCTTTCGCATATAAAACGCGGCGATGAGGACCACCATAAACACGACCCCCCACCCGCCGAGAGGCGACACGATCGAGTTGTGAAGCGTGCGCCATGTCTGCCCTTCGGGCTGTATCAATACGTTGGTCTCCCGTCCCGGGACGGTCGTCGTCTGCGGCGCGCCGGCGCGCACTTCGCTCCACACGGGGCCGTTATTGAGCGGTTGAACGATCTGACGCTGTTGCTGCTGATCGGCGTAGTCTTCGATTAACGGGCTCGTCGCGGGCGATCGCTGCGCCTGCATATCAGGTTGGGGCGAGTCTGCATAGGCGCTGACGTTGAACAATAACGCGCCGACCAGGGCGCCTGCGGCAAACTTACGGCGTTGAAGCATCGACAACTCCTCCATGTTCTCCGGCAGCCTTCTGCTCGGTGTCAGCTTTGGCTCGGATCGATCACACGACGCTCATTCGAAAACGCGGCGGGGTGCCTGCCAGTCCAACTCGACACCGGTCTCGACGCTCTGCCATCGCCTCGAGAAGCACGCGCGCCCGTTGAACCATCGGGATGTTGCGTGAAGGAACTCGAGACGGGCCGCGTTCGTTCGACCCGACGTGGCGCGGTCGAGTTCGGCAGAGGCGCAAGGACCGGCCATGAACGCGGGGCGCGCCCCGCGAATTGAACGTTAGCGTCCGCCTGGCTGCGGCCCTTCGCGCACGGGCCCGACCGAAGCGCTGAACCGCCAACGTGGCTGCGGCCGTAACTCCGCTCGTTCGCGGGTGATGCGAGACAGGTTCTAGGATCGCGCGGGCGTTGGTGCGCGGACCGTCGGCGCGCCTCGCGGGGGCAGGACACCCGGCGGTGGTGTTCCCGCGCCGCCGACCAGTTTCTCGCGGGCGCGTCCTGCCATCACATCCTCATACCAGCGCAAATGATGGTGTTCCGCCCAGCTCGTATCGACGTAACCATCCCGCATCGCACGGTAGGCGCCCTCCATCCCGATGGTACCGAGATAGATGTGCACGAATGCCAGACCGATCGCAACGTAGGCGGCAACGATATGCGTGACATTGGCGATCTGCATCGCCTGGCGTCCCTGATCGAAATTCGGAAACACCAGCACGAGGCCGCTGGCGATGAGGACGGACGACAACAGCACCAGCACGAGCCAGAAGACGAGCTTCTCGCCTGCATTGAACTTGCCTGACGGGTATTCGTGGCCCTTGAAGTATCCGACGATGTTGACGAACCACTTGACGTCCTCGACGCCGAGCCCGTTGTCGCGCACGAAGCGCACGAAGAGCCACGGCACCGCGACAATCAGAACTGGACCGATGAAGTTGTGGATGTTCTTTGCGAGTGTCGCGAGCCACGAAAAGAGCGTGTAGCCGATAAGCGGCAACAGGATCGTTTTGCCAAGCGACAGGATCAATCCGGTAATCGCCAGCGTGACCCACACAATGGCGAGCAGCCAGTGCGCCCAGCGGTCCGCCGGCGTGAAGCGTTCGATCGCCTGCCCTCGCGGTTTCTCGTCCACGCGCATCGGTCCACGAAGTGCGTAAAAGCCGGTCAGGCCAAGCAGTGCCAATACGATGATGCCGCCGCCGGCGATGAGCAGGGACACGCGTGCAGCCCGCCATGTCTGGCCCTGAGGCTGGACCAGCACATCCGTTTCACGGCCGCGCACAGTTGTGACCTGAGGCGCGCCCGATCGGATCTCGCTCCAGACCGGTTGATTGTTGAGCGGTTGCGAGCGTTGTCGCTCCTGCTGCTGCCGCGCGTAGTCCTGCGATTGGGGGTTCACCGCAGGGGACTGCGCGGCGGCGGCGCCGGCCATCAGAAACGCCATGAGCAGCGCGCCCATGGCTCCAGTCAAGTGACCCATCATTTCCTCCCGCGACGTTCTCATCTCGCCGGTGCGAGCCTCGCCGGCCGGCATGGCTTCGAAATTGTACCCCGCTTCCGCAAGACGACACGGCGCGGAGTTGGGCTCACCGCTTTGCATGAAAGATGATTGCCGGGGGCACGTCCCGTTCGCCTCGACCCGGGTTAGCAATTCCAACGCTTCGACGAGTGCGCCGGCGCACGCGCTAGACGAGCGGCCCGACGCGCGGAGGGGAGCCGGCCCGTGTGCTCGCGCTCTCTTTCGCCTCGGGGCCGAAAAGCGCCTCGGCGCGCGCAATGAATGCGTCGACAAACGTGCCCGTGATCCGATCGAAGACGACACCGGCTGCCGAGCGTACCAGCAAGCTGTCGAACTCGTAGCCGAGCGCAAATTCAATCTTGCACGCCGACGGTGCAAGCGCCCGCAGGTGCCATTCGCCTTCGAAGCGGCGAAAGGGCCCTTCGGCGAGCTTCACCGCGAGCCATTCCGGTCGCCGCTTGGGATTGCGTGTACGGAACTTGAAACGCACACCTCGCCAGGCGACGCCGAGGATCGCTTCAACCGAGGACTCGTCGCGGGACAGGATCGTCGCTTCGGAACACCAGGGCAGAAAAGCCGGGTAGTGCTCCGCGCCCTCGATGATGTCGAACATGTCCGACGCTGAATAAGGAACGAGCGCCGATCGGGTGACTTCCATCGATACCCTCGCCGAGTCGGCCGCCAAGGCCCCTCGAAGTCGAATTCGAGCCCCCATGGTAAGCCTGCTGCCGTGAAATGTGCACGCCTATTGACGACCGTTCGGCGTACTAGGATGATCTCGGCGTTGTCGCCCGGGGGCGGCGTCGAGTTCATTTCATGGGAGGCAGTATGAAATTGGTCGTGATCGCCGCGGTAGCGTCCACCTTTGCGCTCGGTGCCGCCACCGCGCAAGCCCAGGAAGCTCTTGCGCAAAGCAGCGGATGTCTCACTTGCCATGCCGCCGCCACCAAGAAGGTCGGCCCTTCGTTCAAGGACATCTCGGCCAAATACAAGGGCAAGAGCGACGCAGAGGCGCAGCTCGTCGCCAAGCTCAAGGAAGGCAAGGGACATCCGGCGGTGAAGACGAGCGAAGCCGATACGAAGTCGCTCGTCTCCTGGATCCTGACGATGTGATCGCCCTGGTTCAATAAAAAAAGGGCCGGCATCGCCGGCCCTTTTTCTTGTGTGGGCGTGGTCCCGATCTTGAGTCGCTCACACCGGAGAGTCTCCCGGCGGATAGCGGCGCCGTCATTCCGGCGCCTTGTGGGCGATGCCTTTGTGGCAGTCGATGCAAGTCGCCTGATTGGCGAGAAAAGTTTGATGCATCGGCTGCACGAAGTCTTTCTGCTTCGCGATGGTTTCGGCCGTGAAGATGTGACAGACGCGGCAGTTGGCCGAATTGTTTTCCTTGAACTCCGCCCACACCGCCTGCGCCATCCGGGCGCGTTCCTTGTTGAACTTGTCCTCGGTCGAAATCACGCCGCGCATTTCGCCAACGGCATCCTTGATGCCCGCCTTCGCCT
>JBKPOL010000127.1:0-11410 GCA_046733075.1 Pseudomonadota bacterium
GCTTGGCCATCGACGCTTCCTTCAGACACGGCTCGCCCGCGTCGCGGAGCGCCGCAGCGTGCCAAACCATCTGGCGCGCGACGTCGATCTTCGTGGCCATGTCAGCGAGGCGAAACGTGACCGCCTGGTGCTCGGCGATGGCCTTGCCGAACGCCTGGCGCTCGCGTCCATAGGCGAGCGCAGCCTCGAGCGCCGCGCGCGCCATGCCGACAGCCTGCGCAGCGATGCCGATGCGACCGCCTTCTAGGTTGGCGAGTGCAATCCGGTAGCCGTCGCCTTCTGCGCCGAGCAGGTTGGCGACTGGTACCTGGCAGTTCTCGAACGCGATCTGCGCGGTATCGGAGGCGCGCTGTCCGAGCTTGTCCTCGATGCGCGCCACGACGAAGCCCGGTGTCTTCGTGTCCACGATGAACGCCGAGATCCCCTTCTTCCCCGCGCCCTTGTCGGTGCGCCCGAAGACGAGGGCGACGTCCGCGTTCTGGCCGCTCGTGATGAACTGCTTGACGCCGTTCAGCACGTACGCATCGCCGCGGCGCTCAGCTCGCAGGGCTATCGCGCCGGCGTCCGATCCGGTGTGCGGCTCGGTCAGGCAGAAACAGCCGAGCCGCTCGCCGGCAGCGAGCGCCGGCAGAAAGCGCTGCTTCTGTTCGTGCGTTCCGAACGCATTGATCGGCCCGCATACGACCGAGTTCTGCACGCTGACGATCGTTGAGGTCGCACCGTCGCCCGCGGCGATCTCCTCGAGCGCGACGGCGAGCGACACATAATCAAGACCGGCGCCTCCCCACCGCTCGGGCACGACGATGCCCATCGCGCCGAGTGCCCCCAGTTTGCGAAGCGCGTCGCGCGGAAACCGATGCTCGCGATCCCACGCCGCCGCGTTCGGCGCGAGCTCGGCGGCGGCGAACGCGCGGAGCGTGTCGCGGATCTGCGCCTGTTCCTCGGAGAGGAGCATCAGCGCTGATCAACCACGGCGAGCCGCACGGCGATGCCCGCGAACACCGCGCCCTGGACATAGCGCTGCACGGCCATCCACGCCGGTCGCGCCGACAACCAGCGCGACATCCGCGCGGCGGCAAGCACGAACAGGCCGTCGCTGACGACGGCAATGGTCACCTGCGTGACGCCGAGCAGCAGCGACTGCAGCAGTACGGAACCTTGCGCTGGAACGATGAACTGCGGGAAGAGCGCGAGATAGAACAACGCGACCTTGGGATTCAGCACCGTGGTCATCAGGCCCGTGCGAAACAGTTTCGACGGGCGCTCGGCCGGGAGCGGTCGCGGCGTGAACAGCGACGCACCCTGCGAACGCACGGAGTCGAAGGCGAGCCACAGGAGGTAGGCCGCGCCGGCGTAGCGAACGATATCGAACACCACAGGCACTGCGACGAGGACCGCGGACAGCCCGAGCGATGCGGCAAGGATATGCACGACAAACCCGCTGGTCGTTCCGGCGAGCGAGAGCAGCCCGGCCGAGCGTCCCTGGCAAAGCGTACGCGAAACGAGATAAAGGAGGTTTGGTCCGGGCGTGATGGCAAGCACCACGCACGCTGCGAGGAACAGCGGATAGTGGTCGAACATCGCGCTCACGCAACCCGCTCTATCGCAAGCGCCGTCGCCTCTCCGCCGCCGATGCAGAGCGCCGCAATGCCCCGGCTCTTCCCTTGCTTGCGCAGCGCGCCCAGCAACGTGACGACGATGCGGGCGCCGGACGCGCCGATCGGGTGCCCGAGCGCACACGCGCCGCCGTGCACGTTCACGCGCTCGTGCGGAATGTCGTGCTCTTTCATTGCGGCCATCGTGACGACGGCGAACGCCTCGTTGATTTCGAACAGGTCGACATCGCGTGTCTTCCAGCCGATGTTCCGATAGAGCTTCGCAATGGCGCCTACGGGCGCCGTGGTGAACAGCCCTGGCTCCTGCGCATGTGTCGCGTGGCCAACGATGATCGCAAGCGGCTTGATCCCGCGCGCTTCCGCCGTCGAGCGACGCATCATCACGACGGCGGCAGCGCCGTCGGAGATCGAGCTCGAGTTCGCGGCCGTCACCGTGCCCTCCTTACGAAATGCCGGCTTGAGCGATCCGATCTTGTCGGGGGTCGCCTTCGCCGGCTGTTCGTCGTGCTCGATGACGATGTCGCCTTTCCGGCCGCTCACGGTGACCGGCGTCGTTTCCCAGCCGAAGGTGCCGTCCTGATTCGCCTTCAGCGCGCGCGAAAGCGACGAGCGCGCGAACTCGTCCTGCGCCTCGCGCGTGAATGCGTAGCTGCTCGCGCAATCCTCGGCGAACGTTCCCATCAGCCTGCCCTTGTCGTACGCGTCCTCGAGCCCGTCGAGGAACATGTGGTCGTAGACGGTCTGGTGACCCATCCGGTACCCGGAACGGGCCTTCGGCATCAGAAACGGCGCGTTCGACATGCTTTCCATGCCGCCGGCGACGATCACGTCGGCGCTCCGCGCGACGAGCGCATCGTGCGCGAGGATCATCGCTTCCATCGCCGAGCCGCACATCTTGTTCACCGTCGTGCAACCCGTGGAAAGCGGCAGTCCGGCCTTGAGCGAGGCCTGGCGCGCAGGCGCCTGCCCGAGGCCCGCCGGCAGCACGCAGCCGAAGATCGCCTTGTCGACGTCGGACGGCTTGACTCCGGCACGCTCGACGGCCGCCTTGATCGCGGCGGCGCCGAGATCGGTCGCCGCAAGCGGCGCCAACTCACCCTGGAATCCACCGATGGGCGTTCGTGCCGCGCCGACGATGACGATCGGATCATTGGTCGTTGCCATGTTCTTTTCCATTCGCGTCGCCATCAAGGGAATAGGTTCATCGGCACTGATCCGCGTTCAGGCAACGATCCGCTCGCCTTGCGCCGGCGCGAGCAGATTGAGCTTGTATTCGACCGTCAGCACCGAGCTGTCCTCGGGGAACAGCGTGTATCCCGCGTAGCCGCCCGCCGAATCCACGATCGCCGCGACGATGCCCGCATGCACGTAACCGTGCTGTTGGGTGACATCCTCGCGCGGCTTGAGCGCGATCGCGCAATAGCCGGGTTGCACGTCGGTCAGCATAGCGCCGATCAGCGCCATTGCAGGCTGTCGAGCGAAGCTTGCGCGAACGCGGGCAGCAAAGCCTTCGAACCGCGGCTTGAACGCCTCCGATGCTTCGTTCCCCATGCCTGCCTCGCTCAGCGGTCGACCTGCAGCCATCGTTAAAGCTGCGCGGCGCCCGGTCATCGACTTCGGTGCATTCTCCATAACGTTTACGTAAACGTCAATCCGCCTCGGCGCGCGCTTCCGTCTTGAGGCGACGCCGGCACTCGCGCTCGATCCCGTCGATCTCCGCGAGCACGATCTCGATGTCCTCGCGCTGCTGCAGCAGGCGCGTGCGCCGATCGGCGAGCAGCGCAAGGAACGCGGTGAGCTGCGCCCGCTCGTTGCGCCGCACTTCGTAGAGATCGAGGAGCTCGCCGATTTCCGAGAGCGCAAGCCCCAGGCGCTTGCCGCGCAGGATCAGCTTGAGCCGGACGCGCTCGCGCTCCCCGTACACGCGTCCCCGCTTCTCTCGCGCAGGCTGGAGCAGGCCACAAGCCTCGTAGAAACGGATCGTCCGCGTCGTCAATGCGAACTCCCGGGCGAGATCGGAAATCGTATAGGTCGCGCGGGCTGCGGCGGCTTGGCGGCTCGGGGCGGACATGCGAGGGAACGCGTAGGCGTGCGAGGGACACGATACCATGGCGCTCGATCATCGCCGCCCTCTTTGACCAAGGCAAAACGATCCGTGAACGACGCGAGCACCGCCGTCGAAGGCATGCGCGAGGTGACGGACGAACCGCCGCTTCCCGGGCATGCGAACGCCATCGCACCGGGCGTTCTGTGGCTGCGGATGCCGCTGCCCTTCGCGCTCAATCACGTCAACGTCTGGCTGCTCGACGACGGCGACGAGTACGCACTCGTCGACTGCGGCTACGGCGATGCACCGACGCGCGCGGCATGGCGACAACTGTTCGCGACGACGCTTCACGATCGTCCGGTGCGGCGAATCATCGCGACGCACTACCATCCGGACCACCTCGGCAATGCCGCGTGGCTCGCCGCGCACTTCGGCTGCCCGATCTTCATGACGCAGGCCGAATACCTCACGGCGCACGCGATGATCGAGCAGCAGGCGGGCGTCGGTCAGCCCGACATTCGCGCGCTGTTCGCGCGGCACGGAATGAGCGCCGCACATCTTGCCGCGCTTGCCGCGCGCGGCAATCACTATCGTCGTGGCGTGCCGGAAGCGCCGCACGCCTTCTCGCGGATGATCGACGGCGACACGCTGGCGATCGGCGATCGGGATTGGCGCGTCATCACCGGTTACGGACACTCGCCGGAGCACGCCGCGCTCGCCGCACGAGATGCCCGCATCCTGATCGCTGGCGACATGCTGCTGCCGAGAATCAGCACGAATGTCGCGGTGTGGCCCGGAGAACCGGACGGCGATCCCGTTGCCCGCTTTCTCGCCTCGCTCGCGCGCTTCGAGACGCTGCCTCCCGACACGCTCGTGCTGCCCTCGCACGGCCCGCCGTTTCGCGGCATCGCCGCCCGCGTCACGAAGCTGCGCGAGCATCATGCGGCGCGCCTCGCCGAGTTGCACGCGGCGCTCGCCGAGGCCGGCGAGCCGCAGTCGGCGGAACAGGTGATCCCGATCCTCTTTCGACGTCCGCTGGATCTCCAGCAGCGCTTCTTCGCAATGGGCGAGGCGATTGCGCACCTCAACCATCTGTGGCGCGACGGGCGAGCGCGGCGGATCGTCGCCACCGATGGGGCAATCCGCTACGCCGCGTAAAATGGCGTCCTGAGCTGCTACTGACGAGAACGACGATGTCGACGCCCGCCCCGACCACCCCCTCCGCCGCCGACAAGCCCACCGCCGCCACGGTCGGTCTCGCGGGCAGCGGCCTCGACCCGTTGAAGCTCGCGGAATCGCTTGCGGCAGCGGCGGAGAAGAGCGCGAAGCTCATCAGCGACTTCGCAGCGCGCAACGCCGGCAAGCAGGCGGCGGTGGCAAGCGACGAGCTGGGCCTCGGCAAGGCGTTCATGGAGCTCGCCGCGAAGATGCTGACGAACCCGGCGAGGCTCGCCGACGCTCAGATGAACCTGTGGCGCGACTACATGAATCTGTGGCAATCGTCGATGCTCCGGATGCTCGGTGCGCCGGCACTGCCCGTCGCCGAACCCGCCAAAGGCGACAAGCGCTTCAAGGACGCCGGCTGGCACGAGCACTTCCTCTTCGACTACATCAAGCAGTCCTACCTGATCGCAGCGCGCTGGCTGCACGAGCAGGTGGCGAGCGTCGAGGGGCTCTCCGAGCCTGCGAAGAAGAAGGTCACCTTCTTCACGCGCCAGTACATCGACGCGCTCGCGCCGTCGAATTTCGCGCTCACCAATCCCGAGGTTTTTCGCGAGACCGTCGCAAGCGGCGGGCAGAACCTCGTTCGTGGCCTCAACAATCTTCTGGACGATCTGGAGCGCGGCAACGGACAGCTGCGCATCTCGATGACCGACACGAAGGCGTTCGAGCTCGGCGTGAACATCGCGACGACGCCCGGGCAGGTCGTGTTCCAGAACGAGCTGATGCAGCTGATCCAGTACGAGCCGACGACCAAGAAAGTGTGGAAGCGACCGCTGCTCATCATGCCGCCCTGGATCAACAAGTACTACATCCTGGATCTGCGCGAGAAGAACTCGTTCATCCGCTGGGCGGTGAACGAAGGAATGACGGTGTTCGTCATCTCGTGGGTCAACCCCGACGCCCGGCTCGCGCACAAGGATTTCGAGCACTATCTGCTTGAAGGCCCGCTCGCCGCGCTCGATGCGATCGAGCAGGCGACCGGTGAAGAGGACGCGAACGTCGTCGGCTATTGCCTCGGCGGTACGCTGCTCGCCGCGACGCTCGGCTACCTCGCCGCCAAGAAGCAACAGAAGCGGATCGCAAGCGCGACGTTCCTCACCGCGCTCGTGGACTTCACCGCCGCCGGAGAGCTCGAGGTCTTCATCGACGAGACCCAGGTCGCGTCGCTCGAGAAGAAGATGGCGCAGCGCGGCTTTCTCGAAGGCAGCGAGATGGCGAACACGTTCAACCTGTTGCGTGCGAACGATCTGATCTGGTCGTTCGTCATCAACAACTACCTGCTCGGCCGCGATCCGTTCCCGTTCGATCTGCTGCACTGGAACTGCGATTCAACGCGCATGCCGGCGCAAATGCACAGCTTCTACCTGCGCAACATGTACATGCAGAACAAGCTGCGCGAGCCGGGCGGCCTAACGCTCGCGGGCGTCCCGATCGATCTCTCCAAAGTCACGGTGCCGACGTATTTCGTGTCGGCGATGGAGGATCACATTGCTCCCTGGAAGACGACCTACGCGGGGCCCGGCCTGATGAAAGGCGACGGGCGGTTCGTCCTGTCCGGCTCCGGTCACATCGCGGGCATCGTCAATCCCCCGTCTGCAAACAAGTACGGCTACTGGACGAACGAGGATCTTGCTGAAACGGCGGACGCGTGGTTCGAGAACGCGACCCAGCATGAAGGCTCATGGTGGAATGACTGGCGCGCCTGGATGACCCGGTATCTGGATCGCGAGGTTCCCGCGCGAATTCCCGGCAAGGGGAAGCTTCCCGTCCTCGAGGCCGCGCCCGGCTCGTATGCGCGCGTGCGGGCCGATTCGAACTGAACGACCGCTGCTTACGCGAGCACGCACACGCTTGCAGGAGCGAGAATGCGGCAGTCAAGCGGCTGGCGCGAACATCAACACGCTCGCACTCGAGGAGGCTTCCGAAATGACATCGACACTGCATCGTTGGGCCGGATGTTTGATGATGTTGACGGCGTTCGCATTCGCCGGCACAGCGAACGCCCAGCTGAGCGCGCAAGGAGGCGGCGCGTGCACCGATTGCGGGGTCGTCAAGTCGATCCGGCTCGTTGAGAAGAAGGGCGGCAGTTCCGGCGTCGGCGCGGTCGCAGGCGGCGTTCTCGGTGGCGTCGTCGGGCATCAATTTGGCAGCGGTCGCGGCAATACAGCGATGACGATCGCCGGTGCGGCGGGCGGCGCGTACGCTGGGAACGAGGTCGAGAAGAACAAGAACAAGAAGAAGTACTGGAGCGTCTCCGTGAAAATGGACAACGGGACGACCCGCAGCTACTCATACAGCAACAAGCCCCAGTTTCGCCAGGGCGATCGGGTGAAGGCGCTCGACGGGCGCCTCGCGCTCGTCGCGCAGTAAGCATCGAGCGGGGGCCGCGAGCTTCCATCGGCGGCCGGTCGGGCGCTTCAGCGGCGGCCGTTATCGATCGGGGGCGGGTGGCGCCACGCGAACGGGCGCACGCTGAGCAGCTCCGGGAGCAGGTGCGCCGGGCGGTGCACCGGGCGCAATGGCTCCCGGAGGCGTGCCGGGCACGATCGCGCCCGGCAAGGATCCCGGCATAACCGTGCCCGGTGGGGTACCGGGCGTGACGCCGCCAGGCGGCACCGACGGAACCGGAACGTTGCGCAGCGTCTGTGCAGGAGCGACGGGCGCCGGCAGCACGCGCGGCACCGACGCGGCGGGCGCCGCGGGTGCAGGGACCGCCGGCGTGGCCGGCGGCACCGCTCCGAGATCGACGCCGCCGTTCCGGCGGGCGGGCGCAATCCTGCTCGCCGGATCCTGCGACGGCGTCGTCATGTGCGGGACGTCACCCCGCTCTGGAACCGTCCGCGTTGGAACCGTCGATGTGGACACGCCCGAAGAGGTCGGCGCCGGGACGGGCGCAGGCAGGGTGCGAGGCGCGTCGGCGCCCGCGGGCGGTATCCCCGGCTGCGGCGCTCGCCTGGACATAGCGGATACGGGCGGCGCCGCGACCGGCGCCGGCGTCGTCCGCGCACTCTCGGTCACCGAAGCAGGCGTCGTCCGTGTACTCTCGGTCGCCGAAGCTGGCGTCGTCCGCGTGATCCCGTTGGCGGGGGGCGGCGGCACCGCGGGGGCCGTGCGGGCGGTCCCAGCGGCCGGGGGCACCGGCAGGCGCCGAGCGTAAGTCGACGCCGGCACAGGCGCACCCTGGCCCGCTCGCCGAACCGGCGCCACCGGCCTGAATTCCGGCGGCGGTGTCACCAGCGAGGGCGTGAACCCGACGCTCGACCCGACGGACACGCGATTGGGCGCGATGGGCCGGCCGCCGGTCAAGGCAGCGCGAGGAGCGGCCGTAATGCCGCCCGGAGCGTCCCAGTTCGCGTAATGCGCGGGCGGAACGTCGCGACGATCGGCGACGTTCAGCGCGTACGGATGGTTGTACCGGGCCCAGCAGCGCGATGAGCACGCGCCCCACCACGGAACGAACGGCTCCCGCCAGCCAAGTGGCACCCAGCCGTAGATCGGTCCGCCTGACGCGGTAAGCGCCCAACGACCGCCTCCGTACCACGCAACGAGCGCCGGGGCCCAGATCGGGCGCGCAACATAGGCACCCGGGCACCATCCCCAACGGCCCCCGATGTACGCCCAGCGGCCGTAATGGAACGGCGCATAGCCCCACGGTGCATCGTCGATCCACGTGTAACCCCAGCCGGATAGCCAGGTCCATCGACCATACCGGTACGGGGCCCACGCTGGAGAAACGCTCGTCGGAAACCAGACGGTGCCGTATTCCGGATAGATCTCCCACGTGCCATACGTTGACAGGTCGGCGGCGCCCACCATCTGCCGTGAGACGTAGGCGTACTGACGCGGCTGCTCGTACACGCGATCGCGGGCCGCGCTCCACGCATCGAAGCCATCGATGCCGCTGCCGGCCCTGATATCGGGCTGCTCGTTGGCAACCCCGGTCAGGGTCGCGGTCTGCCCAGGCAGCACCTGGGCGGCACCTGCCGCGGTTACGAGCTGCGCCTCGCCTTCACGGACGATCACCGTCGTGAGGGGACTGTCCTGCGCCACGTCGATTCGATACAGGCCAGCACGCGTCAGCTCGATTTGCGTGGCAGGCGTATCGATTCGCACCGAGTCGTCGGGCTCGAGTGTCCGCACCCGGACGATGACACGCCCGGCGGCGATGAAGAGCGCGAGTTGCCGCTCGTCGAGGCGCGACATGTGGAGGTTCGTGTCGCCGGCCAGTCGGAACTGCCCGCCGCCATAATCGATCTCAGCGCGGCCATCATGGTCGACCCACAGGTTGTCGCCCTCGGCAACCGGATAGTTGAGGTCGATCTCCGCCCAGTCCTCGGCGTTGTCACTCGGTGCGAGATGCAACACACCCTGGACGTTTGCGACGCGGCCCACGCGGCCGGGCAGTTCGTCGTCTGCGACCGCAGCCGTCGTCTTCAACGCGGTGGCACTCGCGAGCAACGCAACCATCGTCAGCAACACCGGTGACGCGCCCATCTGCAACGCGCGACTGCGTAAGACGACAAACGCGTGCCCAAGAAGGGCAACGAGACGGCCTGTCACCGAAGGATTCCCATCGCACAGCTGCATCTGTACACGAACGTGCGGCCCGCTTCAGTCGTTGACCCGGCCACCCGCCTCGAGATGCATAGGATGCGCGGTCGCAAGAGCCGAAGTCGAACGCCATCCCGCGTCCGCTTTTGAGATGGAAGCGGCTTCCCCGGCTTTCTGACGCGGTCGGGGCAGGTCGGGTCGCAGTGACGACGGCGCGTATGCGATAACCGCCGGCGTGCGAACGCGTGCTAGCGTTTCGCGCCGGTCATCATTCGGGTCGGCGCGGCTTTCTCGGCGCTGTCGCGAACACCCGGTCGTAGAGCGGGCGCGGCAGCATGCGAAGCGCGCGGCCCGCAAGCGCCATCTGCCACGGCAGTACCAGAAAGCGCTTCCGCGCGGCGATTGCGGTTGCGATCTTCCGCGCAGCGACGTCCGGCTGCATCAGAAACGGCATCCGATACGGATTGTGAGCGGTCATCGGGGTCGCGATGTATCCGGGACAGATCGTGACGACCGCAACGCCGCTGCCCCGCAGCTCGATGCGCAAGCTCTCGAGATACTGGATGACGGCGGCCTTCGATGCACTGTACGCCCCCGATCCGGGCAAGCCGCGGAAACCGGCGATGCTCGCAATGCCCGCGAGCACGCCACGCCCTGCATCGCGCATCGGTCCTATGAACGGCTGAAACGTATGGACGATGCCCATCATGTTCGTTTCGAAGACCGCTTTGAACGCAGGGACGTCCTCGGCGTAGTCCGTGACCGTGCCGCGTGAAACGCCGGCGTTCGCGACGACGATGTCGGGAGCGCCGAACCGGCGCATGAAGTCCTGCGCGGCACGCGCGAGAGCGGCCGCATCGCGCACGTCGCCCACGTAGGACGCGACGTGCGTTGGCGACATCGCAGCGGCCACGCGCGCGAGCGCCGCCTCACGTCGGGCGAAGAGTCCGACGTGCGCGCCGAGCCCCGCGTAATACGACGCGAGCGCCTCGCCGATGCCCGACGACGCACCGGTGATGAAAACGTTCATCGGACTCCGCGCGAGCACGCGATGTGCGCGCTCGCGGGCCGTCCCGCGTCAGCCCTTCGGACGCTCGGCGCGCGCCTTGGACACCAGCTCGTCGATCGCCGCCGGCAACTGCGCGTGCGTGCCGACATCCGACGACGACGTCACGAACTTGCCGTCGACGATCACCGTGGGCACGGCCTGGATGTTGTACTGCTGGGCGAGCTGCATCGCGCGCTTCATCTTCCCGTCAATCGCGAACGACGAGAAGACTTCCTCGACCTTCTTGCGATCCAGGCCCTGGCCTGCCGCCCAGTCGTAGAACTTGCCCGTATCCCATAGCGCCACGTGCGAGCCGTGAATCGCCTTGAACACGTTCGGCGAGAGCTTCGGTTCCACGCCGAGCGCGTCGAGCGTGTAGTAGACCTTGGCGAGCGCGACCCACTGCGTCTGGAACATCACCGGCACGCGGCGGAAGGCAACATCCTGCGGCGCCTTGGCGAGCCACGTGTCGAGGTAAGGCTCGAGCTCGGCACAATGCGGGCAGCCGTACGAGAAGAACTCGATCACCTCGATCTTCTTGCCGGTCTCGACCGGTTGCGGGTTCGGGATGCGCCGGTAGTTCTTGCCCTCGACCAGTTGCGCGCCTGCGGTCCCGCTCGCAAGTGCAAAAGCGGTCAGCAGGACGAAAAGCGCTCGGCCGAAGAGGGGCACTGCGCGGATGCTCATGGACTCTCCATCATGAAAGATCATTAACGGATGCGCGATGCGGTCGGCTGACCGAGCCTCATCCTCGAGGACGACGTTGGGCCCGCGTCGCGCGAGACGAGTTCCCGGGAGTGAGACGGGCGGCGTGCCGGACCCGTGAGCCGCTTCAATTGCGGATGACGGCGACGTCGAACCCCCGCTTCGCGAGCTCGCTCTTCATCCGGCCGAGTTCGTCCGGGTTGTCGTAAGGCCCAAGAC
>JBKPOL010000128.1:0-2499 GCA_046733075.1 Pseudomonadota bacterium
CGGGCAAGCTGTGCGAGAACTTCCATCGGGTGTTCTATCGCGAGGAGGACGATCGCGAGCTTCACTTCAGCATCCTGCGCGGCCTCGAGGATCGCTACCAGACGCCGTTCTTCACCGCGCTTCGCCTCTACAGCCAGCAGCCCACCGGCGTCTTCCATGCGCTGCCCATCTCGCGCGGCAAGTCGATCCTGCAGTCGCACTGGATCCAGGACATGATCCAGTTCTACGGGCTCGGCGTATTCCTCGCCGAAACTTCGGCGACGTCAGGCGGGCTCGATTCCCTGCTCGAACCGACCGGGCCGATCAAGCGCGCGCAGGAACTGGCGGCGCGCGCGTTTGGCGCCAAGCGGACCTACTGGGTGACGAACGGCACGTCGACGGCGAACAAGATCGTCGTGCAGGCGTTGATCCAGCCGGGCGACATCGTGCTGCTCGACCGCAACTGTCACAAGTCGCACCACTACGGGATGGTGCTGTCCGGCGCACACGTCGTGTATCTCGACGCGTACCCGCTGAACGAATACTCGATGTACGGGGCGGTTCCGATCCGTTCGATCAAACGCGAGCTGATGGCGCTGAAGCGCGCGGGCAAGCTCGATCGCGTCAAGCTCGTGCTGCTCACCAACTGCACGTTCGACGGGATCGTCTACGACGTCGAGCGCGTGATGGAGGAATGCCTTGCGATCAAGCCGGACCTGATCTTCCTCTGGGACGAGGCGTGGTTCGCTTTCGCGGGTTTCCATCCCACGTACCGGCGCCGCACCGGCATGGGTGCCGCGGCAAGACTGCGCGAATCGTTCCGGGACCCGGCGTTTCGCGCGCGACATGCGGCGTTTCGCGAGAAGTTCGGCAATCCATCCGACGACGACGAGCGCTGGCTCGATACCCGCCTCGTGCCCGACCCCGACCGCGCGCGCATCCGGGTCTACGTGACGCATTCCACCCACAAGACGCTGACCGCGCTGCGCCAGGGATCGATGATCCACGTGTGCGACCAGGATTTCCGGCAGAAGGTCGAAGAGCCGTTCCACGAGGCGTACATGACCCATACGTCCACGTCGCCGAATTACCAGATCCTGGCGTCGCTCGACATCGGCCGGCGGCAGGTGGAGCTCGAAGGCTACGAGCTCGTGCAGAAGCAGATCGACCATGCGATGGCGCTGCGCGAGCGCATCGCGACGCATGCGCTGCTCAAGAAATATTTTCGCTTTCTCGCCACCGGCGATCTCATTCCGAGCAAGTACCGGCCGTCCGGCATCGAAACGTATTTCGATTCCGAGCAGCGCTGGGCGCGGATGGAGGAGTGCTGGCATACCGACGAATTCGTCGTCGATCCAACCCGGCTCACGCTGCACATCGGTGCGACGGGCATCGACGGCGACACGTTCAAGCACGACTTCCTGATGCAGAAATACGGCATCCAGATCAACAAGACGTCCCGCAACACCGTGCTGTTCATGACGAACATCGGCTCGACGCGCAGCTCGGTCGCCTACCTGATCGAGGTGCTCGTGAAGATCGCGCAGGAGCTCGACAGCCACAACGAGGACATGAGCGTGCCGGAGGCGAAGCTGCACGCCATCAGCGTCGAGTCGCTGACGAAGCGGTTGCCGGTGCTGCCCGACTTCAGTCACTTCCACGCGTTCTTCCGATGCGAAGGCGGCGACACGCCCGAAGGCGACATGCGCAAGGCGTATTTCATGGCGTACAACGACGAGCTGTGCCGTTACGTGACCATGGGCGAGCTCTCCAAGATGCTTGCGCTCGGCCAGGAAGTCGTATCGGCCACGTTCGTGATCCCGTACCCGCCGGGATTCCCAATTCTCGTGCCGGGGCAGGTCGTCAGCGCCGGGATCCTCGCATTCATCGACGCGCTCGACACGCGGGAAATCCATGGCTACCGGCACGAGCTCGGATTTCGCGTGTTCACCGACGAAGCCCTGATGCAGGACGGCGTGCCGGTGACGGCGAAGGCCGACGTAGCCTCACCGCTCGTGGAAGCGCCCGCAATGCCCTGAAGGCGTGCCACGCGCCAGAATCGAAAGGGGAGACGATGAAAAAGCTGAGAACGATTTCCGACGTGCGCCTGTTCTTTCACCGCAACGAGTGCCCGATCTATTTCATCAGCGCGACGAACTTCAACCTGGCCGGCATCGATGAGCGTGTCCAGCATTTCAAGTACATCAATTACATCGACTGCTTCGACGGACGTCACCCCAACGTCTTCGTGCCGAAGGAGACGCAGCACGCGGAGTTCGAGGGCATCGAGGACATCACGAACTATCTGCTCGAGCACAAGGAGGTCATCGACTACGTCCGCGGACGCGGCGGCAAGCCGGTGGCCGTCTTTCTTATGTTCGACGAGAAGACCGAGGCGCTCTGCCACGAGCTCGGCATCGACGTATGGTTTCCCCCGGCCGCGCTGCGCAACCGATGCGACAACAAGATGGAAACCGTGCGCATCGGCAACAAGGCGGGCGTGCCGAGCGTACCGAATGC
>JBKPOL010000129.1:0-3384 GCA_046733075.1 Pseudomonadota bacterium
GCGCCTGGCCCGCGAGGCCGGCCTGCTCGATCGCGTGATGTGCAAGAGCGCCGCTCTTTGCGCAGCCGGCCGCGGCGTGCCACCAGTCGAATGGATGCTGATGGTGCGCCTGCGCCGAGAGGCGGCAATTCTCGAACACCGTCGCGCGCGGAAAGATCGTCGTGCGTTGGTAGGTGCGGCCCACGCCGGCGCGCGCGCGCTTCGGCTGCGGCCAACGCGTGATGTCCCGGTCCTGCAGATGCACGCGGCCGCCCGACGCCGCGATCTCGCCTGCGAGCACATTCACGAGCGTCGACTTGCCGGCACCGTTGGTCCCGATCACCGAATGCACCTCGCCGCGCGTCAGCGTGACCGATACGCGGTCGACGGCGACGAGACCGCCGAAACGGCGCGAAATTTCGGACGCCTTCAGCAGGATGTCATCCGGCATGAGGTACAGGCAACCGCATGCGCCGAAGTTGTGCGGGCAGACCCGTGACGCCGTTCGGCATCAGCGCGACGCAGGCGATGATGGCGAGGCCGAGCGGAAGCTGCCAGTGCTTGGCGAAGGCACCGAACAGCGCTTCCGATTGAAAGAGCTCCTTCAGCAGCACGAACAGGAAGGCGCCGACGACCGCGCCGCGCAGCGTACCGAGACCGCCGAGGATCAGCATCAACAGCACGGTTCCCGACTGATGCCACGCAAGGATTTCCGGATTCACGAAGCCGTCCTTGACTGCGTAGAGAAAGCCGGCGATCGCGGCGAGCGCCCCCGCGAGCACGAACGCAGCGAGCTTGTATGGATACGTAGAGAATCCCGCCGCGCGCATGCGCTGCTCGTTCGCCTTGATGCCCGTAAGGGCGTGGCCGAGCCGCGAGCGGCCGATGGACGCGAGCAGCGCATACACGAGGATCAGCGCGGCGAGCGTCACGTAGTAGAACGTGAGCGGCCGGTCCAGGTCGAGCAGCGTGTATGAACCTGCGGCGAGCACCGGTTTGACGTAGAGGTAGCGCCCGTCGCTGCCGCCGGCGAACTTCATGTCGTGAAACACGAAGTAGGCCATCTGCGCGAACGCCAGCGTGACCATGATGAAGTAGATGCCGCGCGTGCGAAGCGAGAGCGCGCCGATGCCGAGCGCAGCGAGCGCCGTGATGACGACGACCGCCGGCAGGAGCCACAGCATCGACGCCGCCTCGGACTGCGGCGAGAGGAGAGCGGTCGCGTACGCAGCAATGCCGAAGAACGCGGCGTGGCCGAAGGAGACGAGGCCCGTGCGGCCGACGAGGAGCTCGAGCGACAGGGCGAAGATCGCGAGGATCATCGTCGTCACCATCAGGTCGACATAGAACTTGCCGCCCACGAATGGAAACGCCGCAACGAGCGCGCATGCGACGACCAGCGGAACAATGCGAGCAGTAATCAATTCGTTCATGGTCAGCTTGCCCGGAACAATCCCTCGGGACGCCACAGCAGGATGGCTGCCATCAGCAAGTAGACGAGCAGGCCGGCAACTTGCGGGAACAGCACCTTGCCGAACGTGTCGACGAGGCCGACGAGCAGCGAGGCGAACAGCGCGCCGCGCACGGAGCCGATGCCGCCGATCACGACGACGACGAACGAGATGATCAGCACCTGGTTGCCCATTCCCGGATACACCGAGGATATCGGGGCGGCGATCATCCCGGCGAACACCGCGAGCGCGACGCCGATTGCGAACACGATGCGGTAGAGCAGCCGGATGTCGACGCCGAGCGACTGCACCATCTCGCGATTGGACGCGCCTGCCCGAATCGCCATCCCGATCTTCGTGCGCGCAATGACTGCATACAGCGCGAGTGCCACGAGGACGCACACCGCCGACATGAACAACCGGTACACCGGATAGGTCATGACCGAGCCCAGCTGCACGCTGCCCGCGAGCCACGCGGGCGGCGCCACGCCATGCACATCGTCACCGGCGAGGATGCTGCGCAATTCCTCGAACACGAGGATGAGGCCGTAGGTCATCAGCACCTGCTGCAAATGCTCCCGCTGGTAGAGGTAGCTGATGAACCCCCACTCGAGCAGGTAGCCGAAGAGGACCGAGAGGACGAGGCCGATCGCGATCGCCGTGAAGAAGCCGCCGCCGAAGTGTTGCGCGGCCCACGGAGCGAGCGCATACGCGAGATACGCGCCGATCATGTAGAACGCGCCATGCGCAAGATTGATGACGCCGAGGATGCCGAAGATCAGCGTCAGCCCGCTCGCCACGAGGAACAGCAGCAGCCCGTATTGCAGGGCGTTCAGGCATTGAACGAGAAAGACCGCCAGGTCCATGATCGGCTGCTGGCCCCTGCAGGGTTCGGTGGGCGAATGCTACGTCAGATTGCGAGCCGAGGCGCCACGGAAGTATCCGCGGCGCTCGGCCCAATCGGTTGCGACGTCGGCTCGCGCACGAGCATGTCCGGCTCGCCAACGCCGCTTCCCGACGATTCGGCGCGAATCTCGCGGGAACGCTTCTCCCGAAGCAGGCCAGCGCCGCCAGGCCTCCGAAGATTGGGGCGGAATGGCCTACATCTTGCAGCCCGGCGACGGCTCCGCCAGCGCCTTGACCGCAACGCCTTCGAACTTGTTCTGCATGCCGACGACCTTGCGCAAGTAGATGTCCTGCACGGGGTCGTGGGCCTTGGACAGCGTGAACGCGCCCCGCGGACTGTCGATCCGCGCCTTTTCCATTGCCGCCACGAGCGCATCGCGCTTCGCGACATCGCCGTTCACCGCGTTGAGGCCGGCGGCGAGCAGTTGCGCCGCATCGTAGCCCTGTACTGCGTACACGTCGGGCTCGCTCTTGTACGCCTTGCTGTATTCGGTACGAAACATCTTGTCCTTGGGAATGTCGAGTCCGTCTGCATAGTGCAGCGTCGTCAGCAGTCCCTGCGCAGAGTCGCCCTGGGCTTCGAGGGTGCCGTCGGTAAGGAACCCCGGCCCGTACAGCGGTATCGTCTTGTTGAGACCCGCGGCAGCGTAGTCCTTGACGAACTTCACCGCTCCGCCGCCCGCGAAAAACGCGAACACCGCATCCGGCTTGGTCGCCGCAATCTCGGTCAACAGCGCCTGAAACTCGACGTTCGGGAACGGCAACGTCAGCTCCTTCACCACTTCGCCGCCCGCCGCCTTGATGCCGTCCTTGAAGCCCTGCACCGACTCGTCGCCCGCCGCGTACTTCCACGTGATCGTCGCGACCTTCTTGGCGCCGCGATCACCGGCGACCTTGCCCATTGCGTATCCCGGCTGCCAGTTCGAGAACGAGCTCCTGAAGATGTTGGGCGCGCACATCGGACCGGTCACTGCGCGGGCGCCCGCGTTCGGAATCACGAGCAGCGTGTTCGTGTCCTTCGCCACCTTCGCCATCGCCATTACGACGC
>JBKPOL010000130.1:0-6384 GCA_046733075.1 Pseudomonadota bacterium
CATCCGAGATCGCCAGGGTGACGACCTGCGCCGGATGACAGGCCGCAGCGAGCCGCCCGCCCTTGATCGCCGAGAGATGCCGCCGCACGCGATTGATTTCCGACATCGTTGCGCCTGATGCGAGCAGGGCGCGACCGATCTGCTGTTTGTCGGCGAGAGTAATGCCGGGAAGCGGTAGCGGCAGCAACGACGAGCCGCCGCCCGAGATCAGGCAGATGACGAGATCGTCGGCGGAAAGTCCGCGTACCGTATCCAGGATGATGCGCGCGGCTGCCATGCCGGCGTCGTCGGGAACGGGATGCGCCGCTTCCAGCACCTCGATCTCGCGGCAAGGGACGGCATGCCCGTACCGGGTCACGACGACGCCTTCGAGCGGTGCCGGCCACGCGCCTTCGAGTGCTGCGCCATCGCGGCCGACGCCTTGCCTGCGCCGACCACAATGGTGCGTCCGCACGGCGGCGCGGGTAGATGCAGCGGCACCGCTCGCGCTGGTTGCGCGGCCTCGACCGCTGCGTCGAACATGTGCCGCAGAAGCGCGCGCGCCCTCGACTTCGGACGGATCGACGTCCGCCTCTGCCATCAGGGCCGGGTGCTGCTAACGGCGACGGGATTCGCCGGCGGCATGGAACGGGCTGCGATGCGGTTCGCGCGCGCTTGCGGCGTCATCCGATATAGCGTTCGACGACGGTCGGCGCCCGCAGTTGCGCACTTTCCGGATCGCCTCCCGTCTCGCGCAGCGCGCGACGCTGCCGCAAGAGATCCCAGCATTGGTCGAGTTGGACCTGGATCTTCGATAGCTGCTCTTCATCCGAGCTCGCGAGTTGCCCCTGCTCGAGCAAGCGGTGCTCATGCTCGACCAGTTTCTGGATGCGGTGCAGTACCTCGTCGTCGGCGCGTGGATCGTCCATAAGGTCTCCGGGTAGTCTTGTCGGTCGGTCGCAGCGTCGCTATCCTAGCGCGTGCGGGGATATCGCAGACTCCCCGCTCCTTCCAAGGCGCGTTGCGCCCAAGCTCTGCTTCCTGCGGGCACGGGCCTGCGAGGGAGGTTCGACTTGGCGCCTGGCGCGAAAATTCCCGAAGCGACGACGGATGCGCTGGACCAGCGCGGCGCCTCCCATCGTCGATGCTCGTCCTCGCCGCAGACGGCGATCAGCGAATCGCGCAAAGAGCTTCGCTCGCTACGCTGGGTGCTTGCAGCCCGCGGATTGCGTGCGTTCGGCGATGGCTTCGTCAGCCTGCTCTTGCCGCTCTACCTCCTCTCGCTCGGGTATTCGGCGGTCGACGTCGGAATCATCGCGACGGCGACGCTGCTCGGTTCCGGGACGCTGACCCTCGCACTGGGACTGCATGCGCATCGCTTTCGCACGCGCATGCTCCTCCTCGGCGGTGCCGCGCTGATGACGGCGACAGGACTTTCATTCGCGGCAATCACCGATTTCTGGCCGTTGCTCGTCGTGGCAGTCGTCGGCACCCTCAATCCTTCGAGCGGCGACGTCAGCCTGTTCCTGCCGCTCGAACACGCGCTGCTTGCGCAATCCACCTCGCCCGGTACCCGTACGTCGTGGTTCGCGCGATATAGCCTGGTTGGCGCGCTGCTTGCGGCCGTCGGTGCGCTTTGTGCCGCAACGCCCGATTGGCTCGCGCACCACGGTATATCGGAGCGAGCCGGCTTTCAGTCGATGTTCGCCCTGTATGCACTGTTGGGCGTCGCGTGCGGACTGTGTTACCGCCGCTTGCCGGTCGATGCGTGGGAAGAACCTGCCGCCGATCCGAGCACGCTGCGGCACAGTCGCCGCAGCGTCTATACACTCGCCGCGCTGTTCAGCCTGGATGCGTTCGCGGGCGGGCTCATCGTGCAGTCGATGCTCGCCCTGTGGCTCTTTCAGCGCTTTGGTTTGTCACCGGCGACCGCGGGACTCATCTTCTTCTGGACGGGTGTTCTCTCGTCGCTGTCGTACCTCGTCGCGGTAAGGATTGCGGGAAGAATCGGGCTCGTCTACACGATGGTCTTCACCCATCTGCCCTCGAGCGTGCTGCTGATTCTCGTGCCGTTCGCACCGAGCCTCGCAGCCTGCATTGCGCTGCTAATGTTACGGAGCGCGCTATCGCAAATGGATGTGCCTACACGAAGCGCGTTCGTCATGTCGGTGGTACCGGCGCGGGAGCGCGCAGCGGCCGCGAGCGTCACGGCGGTGCCGCGCAGCCTCGCGTCGTCGTCGAGCCCGCTCCTCGCCGGATATCTGCTCGCCACGTCAACTTTCGGATGGCCGCTCGTCGTGGCGGGTGTGCTGAAAGTCGGCTACGACTTGATGCTGCTCGCTGTCGCGCGCAAGATGCCGACGGAGCACGCGGAGCCGACGAACGCCGATTGACGTCGCTTGCCACCAATCGTCGGGGCGCCAACCGAACCGACACGTGCCTGCCGCTCGGCTTCTTCAACCAGCGCCCGGATCCTTCACCTTCTCGATCGTGGCGAACTCTACGCTCCATAGCTTGCCGTTCACCTCCTCGACCTTGCGGATGTAGACGTTCTGGATCACGTCGCGCGTTTCAGGGTCGATCGATATCGGTCCGCGCGGACTCACCCACGCCATGCCTTTCATGGCGGTGACCATCTTCTCGCCGTTCGTATCTCCCGCGGTCTTCCTGAGCGCCTCGTAGATCAGGTGCATCCCGTCGTAACCGCCCACCGACATGAAGTTCGGACGCATGCCGCCGTTCGCCTGCATGAAGTCGCTGACGTAGGCCTTGTTCTCCGGCGATGGATGTGCCGCCGAATAGTGGAACGACGTGATTGCACCAAGCGCCGGCGGTCCCATCGAGTCGAGGATGTCATCGTCGACCACGTCTCCGGTACCGATCAACTGGGTACCCGCCCCACGCAGGCCGCGTTCGGCGAACTGCTTCATGACCGCAGACCCCGCACCCGAGGGCACGAAGACGAACAGGGCATCGGGCTTCGCATCCTTGGCGCGCTGAACGAACGGCGCGAAATCGGGATTGGCAAGCGGCGCGCGCACCGATTCGACGATCGTGCCGCCCGCTTCTCTGAAGCGCTTGACGAACGTCTTTTCGGCATCGATGCCCGGACCGTAGTCGCTGACCAGCGTCACGACCTTGCGCATGCCATTCTTGGGCGCCCAATCGGCGAGCGGTGCCGTGACCTGCGGCAGCGCGAATCCGGAACGCACGATGAAAGGCGACCGTTGTGGAATCGCGGACGTCGCCGCTGCCATGACGATCATCGGCAGCTTCGACTCCGTCGCGACTGGCGCGGCGGCGAATGCGAGCGGCGTCAGGCCGAAACCGGCGAGAACGGTGACTTGATCGCGAACGACCAGCTCCTGGGCGAGGCGTTTCGTAAGCTCGGGCGTGCCTGTGTCGTCGCGAACGAGCAACTCGACCTTGCGCCCCGTCACGGTGTCGCCGTTCTTCTGCATGTAGAGGCGGCAGGCCGCTTCGACCTGCTTGCCGGTCGATGCGAAGGGCCCGGTCTTCGGGATAACGAGACCGATGCGAACGGGATCGGCGGCGAACGCGCGCTGCGGCAGCGTCGCGACGGTGACTGCTGCAGCGGCGCTACCCAGGAATTTGCGTCGATCCCACACTTCATGTTTGCTCATCCAATCCTCCATATGCATGGCGTTCGAAGGTTGTCGTTCGCAACGCAAGTGCTGTTCCGGCCATTTACCCGGGGGCGGGCGTTCGTTCATTGAGCGAGCCCGCCCGGTTCGGGCCGGCGTGAGCCTCGGTCAAAGTCGGTCAAATATACATCGGACGCACCGTGCCTCATCCGCAGCGGCTTCGAGGCAATCGGAACGAATTCCCGCGAGCCATCATCAAATCGGAAGGCAAAACCTTCGATGGAGGAACCGTGCGCACACCCGCCAACATTGCCGGGCATCCGATCCACCCCATGCTTATTCCGTTGCCCATCGGCATGTGGATTCTCTCGTTCGCTTGTGATCTCGCTTTCGTCTTCGGCAGCGGCGATCCTGTCTGGAGCACCGTCGCGCGCTATTCGATGGCCGGCGGCATCATCGGTGCGCTCGCCGCCGCCGTGTTCGGGTTCATCGACCTCATGTCGCTGCCGGCGGAGCCGCGCAAGACCGGCCTTGCGCACATGAGCATCAATTTGCTGGTTGTTGTCCTCTATGTCATCAATTTCTGGCTTCGCACGCGTTCACCCGACAACCCGGGGGGGCTCGTATGGCTCTCGCTTGCCGCCATCCTCCTCCTCGTCGTATCGGGTTGGCTGGGCGGGAAGATGGTGTATGTCATGCGCGTTGCGGTGAGCGAACCCGGCGATTCCACGCGATCCGCTTCGGACGTTCGCGAAAGCTCTTCGGCCGAACCGCGGCACGCCGCCCGTCGCGCGTAACGCGTTCCGCGCGACAGCACGCGACGAAGGGCCGAAACAGGACTGGCGCGAGGCGCGCGGCCGCAATTGACCTCGAATTCGAGGCAGCGCGCACCGTTTCGGCTGGCGCACCGCTTCGCCGGGAGTGACGACACTTAAGGACTGAGCGCGTTCGCGGCGATCTCGCCGTGTAAGATGGCGGGCTTCATGTCGTCGGCCACGGTCGAATCAGCGTCCGCGTGGATGCGTCTCGCCGTCACGCTGGCGTTGTCGACGATCGGCGGCGTCGGAATGTGGTCGGTGGTCGTCGCGCTCCCGACCGTTCAAGCGGAATTCGGGGTCGCGCGCGGTGCCGCGTCCTTGCCCTACACGCTCACGATGCTGTGCTTTGGCGCCGCGGGCATCGTCATGGGGCGCCTGTCCGACCGCTACGGCGTCATGGTGCCGGTGATGCTCGGCACGCTTCTGCTTACGCTCGGATACGTCGGCGCCGGCTCGTCGTCGTCCCTCGGCTATTACACCCTCGCCCAAGGCGCGCTGATCGGCGCGGGAAGCTCCGCGACCTTCGCGCCTCTGCTCGCTCACACATCGCTCTGGTTCGTGCGGCGGCGGGGCATTGCCGTCGCCATCTTCGCGAGCGGGAACTACTTGGCAGGGACCATCTGGCCACCGATCGTCGAGCATTTCATCCGCGGCTACGGATGGCGCCCGACGTATCTCGGAATCGGCGTCTTCTGCGCCGTGACGATGGTTCCCCTGGCGCTGTTGCTGCGCAAGCGACCACCGTCTACCGACCACGCCGATGGCCCGCTCGCGCGAGCGAAATCCTCCGCCGGGTCGCTCGGCCTGTCGAAGCCCGCATTGCAGACGCTGTTGGTCATCGCCGGGCTTGCCTGCTGCGTGGCGATGTCCATGCCGCAGGTGCATCTCGTCGCTTATTGCAGCGACCTCGGGTACGGCCCGGCACGCGGCGCGGAGATGCTTTCGCTGATGCTCGGGTGCGGCATCGTCAGCCGGCTCGTGTTCGGCGCGATCTGCGACCGCATCGGGGGACTGCGGACGCTGCTGCTCGGTTCAGTCCTGCAGGGCACGGCGCTGCTTTTGTTCCTGCCGTTCAGCGGCCTCGTGTCGCTCTACGTGATATCGGCGCTGTTCGGACTTTTCCAGGGGGGCATCGTGCCGGCGTACGCAATCATCGTGCGCGAGTACTTCGATCGTTCCGAGGCAGGTGCGCGCGTGTCGATCGTCATCACCGCGACGCTTTTCGGCATGGCCCTTGGCGGCTGGCTGTCGGGCGCGATCTTCGACCTGACAGGGTCCTATCGCGCGGCCTTCCTGAACGGCCTCGCCTGGAACGCTGTAAATGTTTCAATCGCCGCCTGGCTGGTACATCGCGCTTCCGCAATTCGTACAGCAGCATCGCAGTTCCGCTGATGCAGTCCCCGCGGAACGTCGGCTAGAATTTTGCGGACGGTTTTGGGCGAAGAGGGGATCGGGACGTGACGCCAGCGAGCGCGGCTGAGCGCGTTTCCACCGGCGTGATGGGACTGGACGACGTCCTGCACGGCGGGCTCACGCGCGATCGGCTCTACCTGATGGAAGGGATGCCCGGATCGGGCAAGACGACCCTCGCATTTCAGTTTCTCTTAGACGGAGCGAAGCACGGCGAGCCGGTCCTTTACCTCACACTCTCCGAGACCGAGGAAGAGATTCGCGCCGTCGCCGCGTCGCATGGCTGGTCGCTCGACGGCGTCGCGATCCTCGAGGTCATGCCGAGCCAGGCGCTCGGACTCGACGATCAGTACACTGTATTTCATCCCTCGGAAGTCGAATTGTCCGACACGACGCGAAAGGTGCTCGAAGCGGTCGATCGGCAAAGGCCCACGCGAATTGCCGTAGATTCGTTGTCGGAGCTTCGCCTCCTCGCCAATAGCGCCCTTCGTTATCGGCGGCAGATCCTCGCGCTCAAGCAATTCTTCTCCGGCCGCCGCTGCACGGTGCTGCTGCTCGACGATCTGACATCC
>JBKPOL010000131.1:0-2741 GCA_046733075.1 Pseudomonadota bacterium
TGACGGAGCTCTCGACCTGGTCGCCACGGGAGTACGTGACGCGCAGATCGACGTCCGAAGTCAGCCGCTTCCTGAGCTCGGCGACGGCGTCCGCAACGTTGCGGCCAGTCTCGACGATGTTGGCATCCTGCGCCTTCTGGATGTCGATCGTGATGGCCGGATGGCCATTGATGCGCGAGATCGAGTCCTGTTCCTTCTCACCGTCGATGACGTCGGCGACCTGCGTGAGGTAGATCGGCCCGCCACCCTGCTGCGCGACGATGATGCGGCCGAACTGAACGGGATCCTTGATCTTGCCCTCGACGCGTACGACCGCGTCACTGGCCCCTTTGGTGATGCGACCGGCGGGCACATCCTGGTTCGCCTCGCGGATCGCATTGATGACCTGATCGACGCCGAGCCCAAGCGCGGTGAGCGCGTCCGGCTTGATCTGGATCAGGATCTGGCGCGTCACGCGGCCATTGACGTCGATCCGCGCAACGCCGGGCAGGTTCTCGAGCGCCTTGACGATCGTCTGATCCGTGAGCGACGTGAGCTCGCGAAGGCCGGTCGTGGGTGAAAGCACGACGAGCGACGTGATCGGCTGGCTGTTCTCGTTCTCGACGCGGAAGACCTGCGGATCCTTGACGTCGCGCGGAAATCCGGAGCGGATTGTCGCAATGCGATCGCGCACGTCCTGCACCGCTTGCGGCACGTTCGTCGTCAGGCGGAACTCGGCGAACACGTCGCTGCGGCCCTCGCGCGAGTTCGAAAAAATCCGCTTGATCCCCGAAACCTGGTTCACTGCGTACTCGATCGGCTTCGTCACGTCGGCTTCGACCGCTTCCGGCGACGCGCCCGGGTAGATCGTGACGATCGAAACGTACGGCAGGCTTACGTCCGGCATCTGCTCGACCTTGAGGCGCAGGTACGAGAAGACACCGAGCACGGTGATCGCGACCATGACCATCGTCGCGAAGACCGGATTGTTGATCGAAGTGCGCGTGATCCACATGACGAAGTCGGGCCGGTGTTTGGCTTGCCGGCTCAGCCCGCGCCGCCGACCTTGTTCCGCGTGGCGTTCTGCGATGACGTCGGTGCCTTCACGAGCGCCGGCGCGCCTTCCTTCAGATTATCGAAGCGGGCCGCCAGCACAGGCATTTGCGCCGGCACGGCACTCTTGATCTCGACGCGGCCATTCGTTTCATCCCGCCGGCCGGTGAGGACGATGCGGCGCACGAGCTTTCCGCCGTCGATCATCCAGATGTAGGACTGCCCCGCCTCGTTTCGCACAGCGGCGAACGGCAGCGTTGGCGCAGGGGTACTGGGGGCGAGCGCGATGCGGCCGGTCGAGAACATGCCGCTGCGCAGCGTCGAGTCGGCGTTCGGCAGCCCGACGTACACGAGTATCGCGCGAGTGCCGGGCTCGGTTGCGGGGTTTATTCGCTCGATGCGGCCTTCGAAGCGACGCTCCCCGAACCCGTCGACGGCAAGCTGCACCGGCATGCCGATGCGAAGCTCCGGCACGTCGATGGCGGGAACCATCGCCTGCAGTTCGAGCGCGGTCAAGTCGACGATCGTCAAGATCGGCGCCTCGATCGCGACCTTTTCTCCCGGTTGCACGTGCCGCTTCGCTACGATGCCTGCGAGGGGAGCGACGACGTCGGCATCGCTTAGCGCGTTCTGGGCGAGCTGCAACTGCGCTTCGGCCGACTTGAGCGTGCCGCGGGCCACGCTGTATGACGACTCGGTACTGTCGAATGCGTTTTGCGAAATGAACTTGTCGTTCAGAAGCCGCACGTTCATCGCGCGCGTCTTCTCGGCAAGCGCGAGTTGCGCGCGCGCACTTTCCACTGCTCCCAAACGATCGACGAGCCGCGATTGCAGATCGGCCGACTCGATATGTGCAATCTTCTGGCCCGCGCGCACCGCCTCGCCCTCGCGCACCGTGAATGCGGAGAGATCGCCCGCGACCTTGGCCTTGACGATCGCCTGGCGAACCGGCTGCAGCGTGCCGGACACGGGAAGCCAGCGGGCGAGCGCGGTATTCTCGACGTACGCGAGGTCCGCTGGCGCGAACTGAAGGGCGACCGCAGCGCCGGCCCGGGCGTCGTGACCGCGCTTCGCTGCGCGAAGAGCGACGGTCCCCGCGAGACCGGCCACCAGCATGAGCAGGATCAGTCCGACGATGGTGCGCCGGCGCGACATGCGGATAGTCATCAAGGTCCCTTCGCGCCCTTGTAGGACACGTTCCTTCGAAACGGCGCGGTGCGGCCGCGCGATCGGCGCGGACATCGCACCCACTCGCACCCGCGTTGGATGCATCGGCGCCCGACGGCGGATTCACCGGCGGACGATAAGGCTACTCCTTCCGCCCGACAAGCGAGGTGCGATGAAACGCCGCTCGGTCAGACGAAATGCCGCGCCGGGCGGCTCGCGTTCGTCGTGGCCTCCGGAAACCGAGTGAGCCGCAGCGCTCGACTGGCACGTAGACAGCGGAAAACAGCAGCGTCACCCCCTGGCCATTCCCAGCGACGGAAACCCCCGGACTCAGCTCGCTTTCCTGGGCCTTCGCGCCACTTAAGGCTCGAGGCGGGTCGTGGGCGCGTTCATTTGACACTCGATTCGGCGAGCAACCATAATGCTACGTTATTCTTTTTCCACCTCCCACGCCCGGAGAAACTCATATGCCTGTCTCTTATACACATCTGACGCTGCCGACGACTGCGAGCCAGTGTAGATCTCGGTGGTGGCCGGTTCAT
>JBKPOL010000132.1:0-8035 GCA_046733075.1 Pseudomonadota bacterium
TCCCCCGCCTGGAACGCCGGATGAGGCGCGAAAGCTGCGCGATGACTACTACCGGTATGTCGACGCAGGCCCCAAGCCCGCGCTCATCGTGATCGAGGACCTCGACGGGGCGGATGCGGGCTACGGCGCGTTCTGGGGCGAGGTGCAATCGGCGATCCATCACGGGATGGGCGCGGTGGGGCTCGTCACCAATGGATCGATCCGGGACCTGCCGCAGTGGGCGCCCGGCTTCCAGGTGCTGGCCGGCAGCGTCGGTCCATCCCATTCGTTCGCGCACGTCCAGGCATTCGACGTCCCCGTTACGGTCGCCGGCATGCGGGCGCAGTCTGGCGATCTCATCCACGCCGATCGGCACGGCGCGGTAGTTATCCCGCTCGCTGCCGTCTCAGCGTTGCCGGCCGCGGCACGTCAGGTGGCGGCGCGCGAGGCGCGGATTCTCGCCGTCGCACGCGATTCGGGCTGCACCGCCGAGAAGCTCGTAGCGATCTTCGCCGACGTGGACGCCATTCACTGATGACGCTTGGCGACGCAAATGGTGAGAACGTCCGCGGGAGGCGCCTCGCCTGCACTCCGCTGTGCTCGCTCGTTTTCTCACAACGCTTCCTAAACGTGACTGCGTTTCGTCTTGTGCGACACGTCCTACGGAATTCGCCGAGCATTACCGACTACGGACGGCGGCCGCTTCGGCTAACGTGATTGCCTCATGCAGCAGTGGTTCAAGCCTGAATGGCATACGTCCTTCTTGTCGAAGACGATCGGACACTTGCGGACACGATCGCGGACCTCCTGGCGCCCGACTATCGCGTGAGCGTGGCCTACGACGGCGAAACCGCGCTACAGCAGGCGAGCCGTCTGGCCCCTGACAGCGTCCTGCTGGATCTGGGATTGCCGGAGATCGATGGATTCGATGTCGCACGCCGGCTGCGCGAGCTCTTGGGAAATGCGGTTCGCCTGATCGCCTATACTGCCCGTTCCGATGTGCCTCCCCACGAGCTGCAGGCGGCCGGCTTCGATCATGTGCTGACGAAGCCCGCTTCGATCGAAGAGATTTCCGACGTATTGCTCGAGCGTTAGCAGCCCCGCCGGCCCGGCCTCGTCGCTGCCGGTACGGCATCGATCGAAGCGATTTCGAACTATGGCTGGAGCGTTGCGCGTTCTGCAGGCCGGCTTACCCATACCCGCATTTGTGGCCCCAGCTGCCGAGGCATCAGGGTGCCTGCTGCGCGACCGCGGGGCGCGACGGGGATCACCTGGGTCTCGGGACAGATTGCATGGATCGCTGCGGACCAATGGGCGATCAAGTTAACATCGCGCCCACTTGGTCCGTCGACGACCTGGAGGAAGTGCATGAAGTGGGAATCCCGGCGCAGCTTCGTGATCGCGACGGCGGCACTTGCACTTGCCATGACCGCGCCGGCCAGTGCGCAGGAGGCGAAGGGCAAGCTCGTGCTCTATACCTCGCAGCCGGAGCGAGACGCTGCACAAACCGTGGCCGCCTTTCGGCGCGTGCAGCCGAACGTCGACGTCGAGGTGTTCCGCTCGGGGACGACGGAAGTCATGGCGAAGCTCGCCGCAGAGTTTTCCGGAGGACAGCCGAAGCCCGATGTGCTGTTGATCGCGGACGCCGCGTCGATGGAAACGCTCAAGGCCGATGGGCGCCTCCAACCTTACAAGGAAGCGAAGGTCGACGGTCTCGCTGCCGGCTCCTTCGATGGCGACCGCACCTACTTCGGATCGAAGCTGATCACGACCGGCATCGTGGTCAATACCGCCGCGAAGTCGCGTCCCACGTCGTGGGCTGACCTCGCGAAGCCCGAATACAAGGGACAGGTCGCGATGCCGAGCCCGCTGTATTCGGGCGCCGCAGCAATCATGCTGGGAACGATGACGACGCGGAGCGATCTCGGATGGAAATACTTCGAGCAGCTCGCCGGCAGCGCGATTGCCGTGCGCGGCAACGGCGCCGTGCTGAATGCGGTGGCTAGTGGCGAGAAAGCCTACGGTGTGCTCGTCGACTTCATGGCGTTCAACGCCAAGGCGAAGGGCTCGCCGATCGACTTCGTGTTTCCGGCGGAAGGACTGCCCGCCGTGACTGAACCGGTCGCGATCCTCAAGACAGCGAGCAATCCGTCAGCCGCGCGTGCGTTTGTCGATTTCATCCTGTCCGACGAGGGCCAGAAGCTCGCTGCGACCATGGGATACATTCCTGCGCGCGCGAGCGTGGGAATGCCGTCGTGGTATCCGGCCGGAACCAAGATCAACCTCATGCCGACGGACATCTCCAAGGTCGTTCACGCGAACAGCGCCAACCTGCAGCGCTTCGCGGAAATGTTCGGCAAGTAGACCGGTTGCCGGAGCGGGTCCGTCGAGCACCTGCCCGGCTCGCGGACCTTCAGCCGCGCCCCGCAAGCAGATCCCCGGACGACGCATTTGCGCGACGCCCACGAACGGCTCGACGACGCCGCGCTGCGCGGCTCGCTCTTCGTTGTCGTCGCCGCGCTGTCGCTGCTGCCGCTCACGCGGCTCGTCTGGGAAGGCCTTGCGCCGGGCGGGACCGCATCGACGAGCGCGCTTGCGCGCGTCCTGACCGACGCTTCGACCTGGACCGCCACCGCTCACAGCCTCGTCACGGCCTTCGGCGGAACGCTCGTCGCAGTGGTGATCGGGGCGATCGTTGCACTGGTCGTGACGCTGACCGACATGCGTGCACGAAGCGCGTTCGTGTTCTGCTTCGTCATGCCGCTCCTGATCGCGCCGCAGGTGGTCGCGCTCGCGTGGCTGCAGTCCTTCGGGCCGGCGAGCCCGCTCCTCCGAATGCTCGGCGCGGCACCTCTGGTCGGCAGCCGCAATCCGCTGTACTCGCCGGCCGGGATCATTGTCGTGCTCGGTGTCCAGTACGCGCCGCTCGTCTTCCTGACGCTCCGCGCTGCGCTGCGCTCGCTGCCGCAGGAGCTCATGGACGCTGCCCTTGCTGGAGGCGCGCGGCCGTTCCGCGTCGTACGCACGATCGTCGTTCCGCTGATGACCCCGCCGCTTTTAGCCGGCGTCGCGCTCTCGTTCGTGTCGTGCCTCGGCAACTTCGGCATTCCGGCGCTGCTCGGAATTCCCGCCAACTACGTGGTGCTGCCGACGCTCATCTACCAGCGGCTCGCGGGGCTCGGTCCAGGCGTGCTGTCGGACGTCGCCGTGCTGTCGGTCCTGATCGGCGCGATGGCCGTCGCGGGCATTCTCATCCAGGATGCGCTCCTGCGTCGCCGCGACTTTCGCATCCCGGCCGCTGCGGCCAGTGCGCGGACATTCGAGCTTCGTCGATGGCGGCCCTTCGTGGAGACCGCACTGTGGCTGCTGCTCGTCGTAGTGCTCGTGCTGCCGCTTTGCGCACTTGTCCTCACGTCGCTCGTGCCGGCGGTGGGTGTGACGCTCGGCATCAAGACGGCAACGCTTGAAAATTTCCGCTTCGTCATGTTCGAGCACGCAGCCGCACGCCGCGCGTTCATGAACAGCGTCGCGCTTTCCGCGACGGCATCGATCGTCATCGCGCTGATCGCCATTCCCCTTGCGTATTTCGTGGTGTGGCACAAATCGCCGCTGTTTGCCGCCGTGAACATCGTCACCGAGATTCCGTATGCGGTCCCGGGTGTCGTGCTGGCGATCGCGGCGATTCTGCTGTTCCTGCGGCCGCTGCCGATCGTCGGCATCAGCATCTACAACACGGTCTGGATCATCCTGTTCCGCTATCTCGCGCGCTTTCTCGTTCTCGGGCTGCGGCCGGTTGCGAGCGGGTATCGCCAGCTCGACCGCACGCTCGAGGAAGCGTCGCAGATCGCCGGTGCTCGGCTGGCGCGGCGACTGCGCACGATCGTGGTCCCGCTCGTCGCACCCGCAGCGGCGGCGGGTGCGTTGCTGATTTTCCTGACAGCGTTCAACGAGCTAACCGTTTCCGCGCTTCTCTGGTCGTCGGGATCCGAAACGCTCGGCGTCGTATTCTTTTCGTTCCAGCAGGGAGGCGATTCGACCTATGCCGCGGCGCTCGGCGTGCTGACCGTCATCGTGAGCGTCGCATTGATGCTGTCCACGCTGCTGTTCGCCCGTCGCGTTCCGCAAGGCGTGCTGCCATGGCGCGACTGACGATCGAGCACCTGTCGAAGCTGTACGGCGATTTTCGCGCGCTCGACGACGTCACGCTCACCGTCGACAACGGCGAATTCGTCGCAATCCTTGGCGCGTCGGGCTGCGGCAAGACAACGCTGTTGCGACAGGTTGCGGGATTCGACAAGCCCGATGCGGGACAGATCCGCATCGGCGACGCCGTCGTATCGACGCCCGCCTACCACGTTCCGCCCGAGCGGCGGCGGATCGGAATCGTCTTCCAGTCATACGCGCTGTGGCCGCACATGAGCGTCGCGGAGAACGTGGCGTACGGCCTCGACGTCGCCGGCATTAGGAACCCGGAACGGGCGCGGCGAGTGAACGCGGCGCTTGCGCTCGTCGAGCTCGACGGCTTCGGAGACCGTCGACCGGCGCTGTTGTCCGGAGGACAGCGACAGCGCGTCGCCCTCGCACGCTGCCTGGTGACGGAGCCATCGCTCGTACTGCTCGACGAGCCACTCGCAAATCTCGACGTTCACCTTCGAGCGTCGATGGAACGCGAGTTCGCGAAGTTCCACGAGCGCACCGGCACGACGATGATCTACATCACGCACGATCAGGCGGAAGCAATGGCGCTCGCCGATCGCATTGCGGTGATGGACCGCGGTCGCATCCTGCAGGTCGCAACGCCCTCACAGCTTTATCGCGAGCCGGCGGATGCGACGGTTGCACGCTTCATCGGTGAAGGAATGGTCGTACCGGTAGCCAACGTGGAGATCGATGATGGCGCGACCTGCACGGCCGACGTACTCGGTCGGCGTGTGCGGTTAAGGCATGGGCCAGCGAGCGCCCGTGGAACGCACGCGTGTCTCCGCGAGCACGACCTGCGGCTCGCGCACGGCAATGGCGCGCGCGCAACCGTGACATCCGTTGTCTACCAGGGTGGTCATTTCCGCGTGGAAGCGACGTCCGCTGCGGTTCCTGCGACGGCACTTCACCTGACAGTGCCCGAACCCTGCGCCGTTCATGCGGGCGACGCGATCGACATCGGTATCGACGATGGGTGGCTGCTGCCCGCCGACGATTAGACGCAGCTGCCGAAGAGCGCTGAGGCGCTTCCCGCGTCGGGCTTTCCGGTGCTTGCGCCGGTCGGGTTTGGGTGCAACGGCGATGGTAAAATGACCCACTGAGCCGTGGGTTGCAACATTGAGCCGTGGGTTGCAACACTGAGCCGTGGGTTGCAAATCTCTCGGCGGCCGCCCCTGTTCCATGCACGGCCCATGAACCTCCGGCGCGGACCTCGAGCCTCCGATCCCGCAGTACTTGCGTGCCAAGCCGGCTTCGTACAGTCGAAGGCGGTTACGGATCACATACGACAGGAACGCGCATGACTGAATCGGCAGTGAGCTCGCTTAACCGACCGACGATTACGCGGCATCGCACGCGTAAAGCGCTCGTCGGCGGCATTCCGATCGGCGGCGGAGCGCCGATCGTCGTGCAGTCGATGACGAATACCGACACCGCCGACATCCCGGCCACGGTGCTACAGGTGAAAGCACTCGCCGATGCCGGATCGGAACTGGTGCGCGTCACCGTCAACACTGCCGAGGCGGCCGCGGCGGTGCCGCAGATCCGGCAGCGTCTCGACGCGCTCGGTTGCGACGTTCCCCTGGTCGGCGATTTCCACTACAACGGTCACAAGCTACTCAGTAACTTTCCCGACTGCGCGCGCGCCCTCGCGAAGTACCGGATCAATCCGGGCAATGTGGGCAAGGGGTCGCGCCACGATGCCCAGTTCGCCGTGATGATCGAGCGCGCCATCGACTACGGCAAGCCGATCCGCGTCGGCGTCAACTGGGGCAGCCTGGACCAGGACCTGCTCTCGAGCCTGATGGACGAGAACGCGAAGTCCCCAAATCCGCTCGACGCCGCGCACATGATGCGCGAAGCACTGGTGACGTCGGCGATCCGCAGCGCACAGTTCGCTGAATCGCTCGGCTTGCCCGGCGACCGCATCATTCTCTCCTGCAAGGTGTCGAGCGTGCAGGATCTGATTGCCGTGTATACGGAACTTGCGCGTCGCTGCGATTACCCGTTGCACCTGGGATTGACCGAGGCCGGAATGGGCTCGAAAGGGATCGTCGCTTCGACGGCCGCGCTTGCCGTCCTGCTGCAGCAGGGCATCGGCGATACGATCCGCATATCGCTGACGCCCGAGCCGAACGGCGATCGGACACGGGAAGTCGTCGTCGCGCAGGAAATCCTGCAGACGATGGGCCTGCGCTCCTTTTCGCCGCTCGTCAGCGCATGTCCGGGTTGCGGTCGCACGACGAGCGTGTTCTTTCAGGATCTTGCGGACAAGATCCAGACATACCTTCGCGCGCAGATGCTTCATTGGCGCACGCGCTATCCCGGCGTGCAGAACATGACGGTCGCCGTGATGGGCTGCGTGGTGAACGGACCGGGCGAGTCCAAGATGGCCAACGTCGGCATCAGTTTGCCTGGTACCGGAGAAATTCCGGTGGCGCCGGTCTACGTCGACGGGCAGAAGACGGTCACGTTGAAAGGCGATGACATCGCCGAAGCGTTCGAGCAGATCGTCGCCGATTACGTTCGCGCGACCTACGGTGGCGAGACGCCGGCTGCACACCTGCGCCCCGAGCGCAAGTCGATCGCCATCCGGCAGGCGCACCCCGTCGCGGAGCGATCCCCGCCACCGGGGATCGACTTGAGCAGCTAGCGTAGTTCCGCGCGTATTCCGCCGTCACCGCCAACGCGCTAGACGACCATGGATGCTCGGATGAGCGTCGCCTTTCTCGAGGGTGGCGGCGAAATGGGCGCGCGCATGCGCGCTTACGACTGGCGGGCCACGCCGCTCGGGTCGCCCGACGGCTGGCCCCAAAGCCTGCGCACCGTCGTGCGGATCATGCTCGATTCGCGCTACGCGATGTGGATGCTGTGGGGACCCGATCTCACGTTCTTCTGCAACGATGCTTACCTGCCGACTGTCGGCATCAAGCGCGACTGGGTACTCGGCGCGCGCTCCGACAAGGTCTGGGCCGAGATATGGCCCGACATCGGACCACGGATCGACCACGTGCTGCGCACGGGCCAGGCAACGTGGGACGAGGGGCTGCTGCTGTTCCTCGAGCGCAGCGGCTATCCCGAGGAGACATATCACACGTTCTCGTACAGCCCGGTGTACGACGACCTCGGACACGTTTCGGGAATGCTCTGCGTCGTCACCGAAGATACGGTGCGCCAGATCAGCGAACGCAGGATCGCACTGCTCGGAGCGATCGGTACCGACATGGCGACGACGAAGACCGAGGACGAGGTGCTCGAGGTCCTTGGCCGCCATCTCGGGCGGGGCGTTGCCGACCTACCGTGTGCACTCGCCTACGTGAGCGATGGCGACGGAGCGCGTTGCGTGTTGCGCGCAGGGTTCGCCAGAGACGATTCAACGGCACCCGACCTGATCGATGGCGAAGGGCCGTGGCCGGTGGCGCGTGTGCTCGAGCACGCGACCGAAGTCACCGTCGACGACCTCGCAGCGCGATTCCCCCGGCTTCCCTCGCATCCGTGGCGCGATCCGCCTCGCGCCGCGCTGCTGCTGCCCGTGCGCCAGCAAGGACACTCACGCCCGGCGGGCGTGTTCATCGCATGCCTCAACCGCTATCGCCCGCTCGATGACGCGTACCGGCGCTTTCTCGAGTTGCTCGTCGCGCAGTTCGCAGCCGGCCTCGCCAATGCGCGCAGCTATTCGGAACAGCGGCGACGTGCCGAGGCGCTGGCCGAGCTCGACCGCGCCAAGACCGCGTTCTTCTCGAACGTCAGCCACGAGTTCCGCACGCCGCTCACGCTGATGCTGGGACCGCTGCGCGACGTGTTCGAGGACCCTGCGCTGCCCGCGCCGATCCGCGCGCGCCTCGAGGTGGCGCACCGC
>JBKPOL010000133.1:0-6686 GCA_046733075.1 Pseudomonadota bacterium
GCATCGTGCGGTTCCTGCGTTTGCGTGGTCGACGATTCTCAAGGATTGATGCGCGAGGCGCCGCCGTTCAGCGAATGATGGCGATGCGCGTCTGCAACCGCTTCACGAGTTGCGAGCCCACGAAGCAGATGACGAAATACACCAGCGCCGCGAACAGGTACATCTCGACCAGCCGCCCGTCGCGCTGCGCGACCTTCGATGCCGCGCCGAGGAAATCGGTGATGGACAGCACGTAGACGAGCGACGTGTCCTGGAACAGGATGATCGACTGCGTGAGCAGGATCGGCAGCATGTTCCGGAACGCCTGGGGCAGCACGATCTTGCCCATCGTCTGCCAGTAGTTGAGCCCCAACGCGTAGCCGGCCGACACCTGGCCGCGCGACACGGACTGAATGCCGGCACGCATGATCTCGCAGTAGTACGCCGCCTCGAACAGCGTGAAGGTGATCACCGACGAATAGAACGCGCCCACCTGGATGGGCTGCGGCGAGCCGACGATCCACGCCCCGATGTACGGAACGAGGAAGTAGAACCAGAAGATCACCAGCACGAGCGGCACGGACCGCATCAGGTTTACGTACGCGCCCGCGAATGCGGAAAGCGGCTTGATCGGCGACAGCCGCATCATTGCGAGCAGCGTGCCGAAGAAGATGCCGCCGGTGACGGCGAGTGCCGTCAGCGTCAGCGTGAACGTCATGCCCTCGCGGAACAGATACCCGATCGAGCGCTCGATGACGTTGAAGTCGAACTGGCCGAGCATCGCGCTGCCCTAGACGCGCTTCGCGTGCATCAATGTCCCGCCTCGACCTTGACGGCGGGACCGATGAACCCGGGGACGTTGACCTTGCGCTCGACACGGCGCATGCCGAACACGACGATGACGTTCACGAGAATGTAGATGGTCGTGGCCGCCGTGAACGCCTCGAAGACCTGGAAGCTGAACTCCTGCATCGAGCGCGCCGCGGCGGTGAGCTCCACGAGGCCGATCGTCAGCGCGACCGACGAGTTCTTGATGATGTTCATGAACTCGGACGTGAGCGGCGGCAGGATGATGCGGAACGCCATCGGCAGCAGCACATAGCGGTACGTCTGCGGCAGCGTGAGGCCGAGCGCCGTCCCCGCCATGTTCTGGCCGCGGGGCAGCGACTGGATGCCGGCGCGAACCTGCTCCGAGACACGGGCAGCGGTGAAGAAGCCGAGGCAGAGCACCGCGGGGATATACGCACCCCACGGCGGGGGCATCTGCTTGATCCATGTGCCGATGCCGCCGGGTACGATTTCGGGCAGCACGAAGTACCACAGGAACATCTGCACGAGGAGCGGAATGTTGCGGAACAGCTCGACGTACGCATTGCCGAACTTGACCGCCCATTTCGACGGTGTCGTGCGCATGACGCCCAGCACGGAACCGAGCGCGAGCGCGATGATCCAGGCGGCAAGCGCGGTGGCGAGCGTCCAGCCGAGCCCGACGAGCAACGAATGGAAGTACGTGCCCTGGGCGTCGGGCGACAGCTCCCAGTAGATGTGCCAGTTCCAGTGGTAGTTCATTCGACGGGACGTCCCCTCCCTGTACGACGCGGCACCCTATCACACAACGGCAAAAAACGGGGAGCCGAAGCTCCCCGCTGGACTTACGATCGCGAAACCTGCGTTCCTACTTGTAGGCTGCTGGATCTCCGTTGTCCGTCGGATTCGCGAACACCTTCTTCAGCGCGTCGCTCATAGGCACGTTGAGATTCACGCCCTTTGGCGGAATCGGCGACAGGAACCATTTCGTGTAGAGCGCGTTGATTTGACCACTCTTGTAGAGGTTCGCCGTCGCGTCGTCGACGATCTTCTTGAAGCCCGGGTCGTCTCGACGCAGCATCGCGCCGTACGGCTCGATGGACAGCGCATCGGCCGAGATCACGTAATCCGCGGGCGACTTGGAGTTCGCGACCAAGCTGTACAGCAAGATGTCGTCCATGAAGAACGCGTTCGCGCGGTCGGTCTCGACCATCAGGAAAGCTTCCGCGTGGTCCTTAGCAGTCAGGATGCTCATGCCCAGATTCTGGGCGCCGTTCATCTCGGTGATCTGCTTCAGGTTCGTGGTGCCCGACGTCGACACGACCGTCTTGCCCTTGAGATCGTTCATCGACTTCAGGTTGTTCGCCTTCTTCGATACGAACCGGTTCGCCGTCAGGAAATACGTGTTGGTGAACGCGACCTGCTTCTGGCGCTCGAGGTTGTTTGTCGTCGACCCGCATTCGAGATCCACGGTGCCGTTCGCGATAAGCGGGATCCGCGTGGCCGACGTGACGGGATTGAGCTTGACCTGCAGGTTCGGCATTTTGAGATCGGCCTTGATCGCATCGACGACCTTCATGCAGATGTCGAGCGCGTAGCCGACGACGTTCTGCTTGTCGTCGTAGTACGAGAACGGGATCGAGGAATCGCGGTGACCGATCGTGATCGTTCCCGTGTCCTTGATCTTCTTCAGCGTCGGCGACTCCTGCGCGGCCACCGGCGCGGCACAGAAAGCCAGCAGCACAAGCGCCAGCGTAAGGTTGGAAGTACGCATGCGGAACACTCCTGGAATGGTTGGGCCGAGCCGCAGGGGAAGCCGGCGGTTCGGGCGAGCCGCAGGATTCTACGGTCGCGGCGGCGGAAAGTCCAAGCGGGCGATACAAACGAAACTCCCTGCGCCGCATTTGCGAAGGGGGCAGGACCGGCTGGATTAAACTTCGCGGAACTGCCGCGCCAAAGCGCGTGCGCGGCTCGACTGCCCGCCTGCTCCTCTCTCCATGCCCGTGCGCCTCGATCTGACGGCCGCTCGCCTCGCGCCGATATTGCCGATCGACGCCTTGCGCGCCCTCGAACGCCTGCATGCGGACAAGGGGCTGATGGAACGCGCAGGGCTTGCGGGGGCGGATCTTGCCGCAGCGATGCTCGCCGCGCGGCCGGGGCGCGTCGTCGTCCTCGCCGGTCCGGGCAACAACGGAGGCGATGGTTTCGTCTGCGCCCGCGTGTTGCGCTCGCGCGGCTTCGATGTCGACGTGGTGCACGCGGGCAATCCGGAACGACTGCCCCCCGACGCTGCCGCCGCGTGGCGGAGACTGCAGGCCAGCGGCGCCCGCCTGCTTTCGTCGCCGCCAGAGGAAGCGCCCGCGCTCGTCATCGACGCGCTGTTTGGCGTCGGCCTCACGCGTCCCCTTGCACCACCCTACGCAGACTGGGTCAGATGGACGAATGCGGCGGGTGTGCCGGTCCTCGCCCTGGACGTTCCTTCAGGACTCGAAGCGGCGACCGGGGTCGCCCATGACCCCGTCGTCAATGCTACGGCGACCGCGACATTCATTGCGTTGAAGCCTGGTCTGCTGACGTGCGACGGACCCGATCACTGCGGCGAAGTGTCGGTGCACGCGCTCGACCTCGACGACGCGATCCGGGCGACCGGCGTACGCCTTGAATGGCGGCCCCTGTCGGCGGAGTTGCCCGCGATTCTCGCGCGGCGGGAACAAAAGGCGCACAAGGGAACGTTCGGGCGCGCGTGCGTGATCGGCGGCGCAGAAGGCTTGGTCGGCGCGGCACTGCTGGCCGGACGCGCGGCAATTCGTCTCGGCGCCGGTCGTGTCGTCGTTGGACTTGCGGCGCGTAATCCGCCGCTCGTCGATTGGGGATCGGCCGAATTGATGTTGCGCGAGGCGACTACCGTGGGCGACGCCTACGACGCATGGGTCGTCGGACCGGGCCTCGGTGGCGGCGAGCGTGCGCAGGCCATTGTCGAGAAGGCGCTCGCCTACCCGCAGCCCGTCGTGCTCGATGCCGATGCGCTGAACGTGATTGCAATCGATCGGTCTCTGCGCGATGCCGTCGCGTCACGCGCGGCGGCGACGCTTGCCACGCCGCATCCTGCGGAAGCTGCGCGCCTGCTCGGCTGCGATACCGCTGAAGTACAGGCGGACCGGGTGCGCGCAGCAAGCGAACTTGCCACGTCGCTCCATGCGCACGTCGTCCTGAAGGGCGTCGGCAGCATCGTCACGCGTCCCGACGGGTCGTTCGACATCAACGTTTCGGGAAATCCGGGACTTGCCACCGCAGGGTCGGGCGACGTACTTGCGGGCATTCTCGGCGCATTGCTCGCGCAGGGCATTGATGCCGCGCACGCGCTGCGCATCGGCGTGTGCCTGCACGGGGCCGCGGCAGACATGCTCGTCGCGGAGGGTGTGGGACCGCTCGGACTCACCGCCTCGGAGCTGATCGACGGTGCCCGTTCACTCATGAACGAGGCGACGCGGAAGCCTGCGAACCGCTGACGACGCGGGTGACGTTCCTTCGCGGTGCGCTACGGCAGCAGCAGCGTCGACCCCGTCGTTTGCCGCGACTGCAGCGCGCGATGCGCCTCCGCGGCGTCCTTGAGCGCAAACGTCTGCCGCACGTCGGCCTTGATCTTGCCTGCGCGCACCATGCCGAACAGTTCGCTCGCCATCGCGTTCAGCGATTCACGGTCGGTCGCATAGTTGACGAGCGTCGGGCGCGTGGCGTAGAGCGAGCCTTTCTGCGCAAGCATGCCGAGGTTGAACGCCGCGACGGGGCCGGACGCATTGCCGTAGCTCACGAACATCCCGCGTGGCTGCAGACAGTCGAGGGAGGCGGGAAACGTATCCTTGCCGACGCCATCGTAAACGACGGGAACGCCCTTGCCACCCGTGATCTCCTTCACGCGATCAACGAAGTTTTCCCGTGTATAGACGATCGTGTGCGCGCATCCGTGCTCGCGCGCCAGCTTCGCCTTGTCGTCCGATCCGACGGTGCCGATCATCTTTACGCCGAGCGCACGCGCCCATTGGCATGCGAGGAGTCCCACGCCGCCCGCGGCCGCATGAAACACGATCGTCTCGTCACCTTTCAGCCGGTACGTCTGCCGGAACAGGTACTGCACCGTCAGGCCCTTCAGCATGATCGCCGCCGCCGTTCGATCGTCCACGTCATCCGGGAGCTTCACCAGCCGATCGGCGGGAACAATGCGCTGCGTGCTGTACGCGCCGAGGGGTCCGGTGCCCGATGCGACGCGATCACCCGGCTTGATCCAGTCGACTCCGGCGCCGACGGCCTCGACGGTCCCGGCCGCCTCGTTGCCGAGGCCCGACGGCAGCGGAAGCGGGTACAGACCGCTGCGGTGGTACGTGTCGATGTAATTCACACCTACGGCGGTGTGACGAACGCGTGCCTGCCCGGGCCCCGGTTCGCCGACCGCGACCTCTTCTAACGCGAGCTCTTCAGGTCCGCCGGTCTTGTGAAAGCGTATCGCGTGGGCCACTCGTCACTCCTTCGATAAGGTTGCGCCGTTGATCGGCAAATCAGCGTGCAGCACTCGTCTTGCTTGCGGCGCGCTTCACGCCACTCGCGCGAGGGACAGCTTTGGAAGCGGAACGTTCAGGCGCGCGCACCAGCAGCACCGGTACGCGCGCATCGCGCAATACCGCCTCGGCGTCGCTTCCCATGACCGCACGACGCAATCCGCGGCGACCATGCGTTCCGAGGACGATGACGTCGGCGCGCAGTTTCTTCGCCTGTGCGAGGATCGTATCGGCGATCGAGGCGCCCTTCGTCTCGACGAGCAGCGCCTTGGCCTCGACCCCGCGATCACGAGCCAGTGCTTCCGCCTTCGCAAGAACCTTGCGGCCGTTCGCACGCAGATCGTCCAGCACCTTGTCCACGAATCCGCTCGGCACGTAACCGAGGTCGCCCACGTACGAGACGCTCGCCATGTCGTCGACGACGTGGAGAATCGTAAGCGCGGCCTTCTGATCCGACGCGAGCCCGATCGCGGCCTTGAGTCCGTTGTTTCCGGTTGCACTGCCGTCGACGGCAACCAGCACTTGCGCGAACATCGCGGCTCTCCTCGAGCAGTCAGGAAATGAAGCCGAACTCGACCGGCGTAAGCACGTAGAAGAGATCGATCCCTTCTTCGCGAATGCGTGCGAGAAGGCGCCTCGCCTCGTCGTCCGTCACGGCGAGTTCCACCTCGACGACCAGCTCGCCGGCCAGCTCGAAGAAGCGCTCCTCGTGCACGATGCCGTTGCGGCCGAATCCCGCGATCGAACGAAACGCCGAGCCGCCGCGAATGCCGAGGTCCTTCGCCTGCGCGAGCAGCCAATCGTACAGCAGAACATGATGATGGCGGCGATTCTCGTGCACGTACAGGCGAAGCAGCGTTCCGTTCATGGCGAGCCCCACGTGAAGAGCGAGCGCGCGATGACGAGCCCGAGCAACGTCAACCCGACGGAACCAATCACGTGCACGCCGATCGTCGCAGCGCTCCACAGCCATTCGCGGCGAACGGCGAGCGATGCGACTTCCGCCGAGAACGTCGAAAACGTCGTGAGCCCGCCGAGGAACCCCGTGGTGATCAGCAGCCGCACTTCGGGCGCGAGCAGCGTATGACGCGTGACGAGCTCCATCGCAAATCCCATGAGCAGCCCGCCGACCAGGTTCGAAGCGACCGTCCCGAGGGGAATCGTCGGGAAGATCGGATTGAGCGCGAAGGACAGCGCCCATCTCAACCACGCACCGAGCGCGGCACCGCCCCCCACTGCAACGATCGAGCCCCATGAAGGCATCGCCGCTCCTGTTCCCGTACGCGCGAAGGTTCAGCGGACGAACTGATCGACGTACGCGGAACCGAGGCCCACGTCCTCGTAATG
>JBKPOL010000134.1:0-4611 GCA_046733075.1 Pseudomonadota bacterium
TGCGTCCGGCGCATGGCGCGACCGGCGTGCCCGTCGACTTCGCCCGCCGCCCGTTGTGGCTCGTACGCGGCGCAGATCGCAGCGGCCGCAACGACTTCGACGTGGGGCACGCGCCTCGCAGCTGACGCACTCGTGTCGCCCGTTCTTGGTCCGGCCTAGGGTTGAGCAACGGTCAGGGGCTGGCGTTTCGCACGCGTCGTGTGGGCGCTGATGACGAGAAAGTAGATCACGATACCGAGGGTGGCGAGCGCCATCCCGACAATCGCGCTGATCCAGAAACCTCGCACTCCAAGCGGAGGCTGGATACCGAAGGCGGGAAGTGCCATGAGATCCGTGAGGCCGAGCATCACCCCGCCGCCGAGGCCGACGACCCACATTCCGGCGGCATTGATGATCAGCGGGACGACCGCCCGCTTGTATCCGCGCAACGCGTTGACGGTGACCGCCTGCAATGCATCGAACATGTGGTAACCGGCGACGAGGACGAGCAGGCTCGCTGCGAGCGCTTGCACATCGTCGTCGGACGTGTAGAACGCGGCGACGCGGCCGGCCCCAAGCGTCAGCACGGTGCCGGATGTCGCAGCGATTGCGAGCGCCAGTGCAAGCCCGGTGAGACCCATGGATCGGGCAACCGCGAACTGACGCGCGCCGATCGCCTGGCCAACGAGTACCCCGACTGCGTTCGCTGTGGCGAGCGGCAGCATGTACATCACGGCGGCGACGTTCGCGGCGATCTGATGCGCCGCCGAGGTGACCGCGCCGAAGCGCGCGACGAGCAATGCCATGAACGTGAATGCCGTTACATCGACGAAGAACGTGCCGCCGATGGGGATTCCCAGCGCGATGAGATGCCGCAAGTCATGCCAGCGTGGCCACGACCAGCGCGAGAAGATGCGGTGCCGGCCATAGGCGCGAGAGGTGGCGACATGCGCCCACGCAAACACGCAGATCAGCCAGTTGACGAGCGCCGTTGAAAGTGCGCATCCCGCCGATCCCATCTCGGGGGCGTAGCCGTGCCCGAAGACGAACATCCAGCCAAGCGGAATCTTCAGCGCCAGTCCCAGAAGGTTCAGCACCATCATGACGCGCGGCCGGGACACGGCGGTCGTGTAGCTGGCGAACAGGCGGAACGCGAGCCCCGCCGGCGCGCCCCATGCGGCAATCGCGAGATAGGAGCGCACCTTGGCCTCCACGGCGGGCGGAGCATCGCTCAGTCGCAGCAGCGGCTCGGGAAAGCGAAACACCGCCACCGAGAGAACGGCCAGCACTAGGACCAGCCACATCGCCTGTCGTATCTGCTCGCCGATCTCTGCGTGACGACCGGCTCCGAGCAACTGCGCGACCGTGGGAGTGATGGCAAGCAACACGCCCATGAGTGCCACGAAGACGCTGAAGTAGATCGACGCGCCGATGCCGACCGCGGCGAGGTCGTCGGTCGCGTAACGACCGGCCATCGCGGAGTCGATGACGGCGTAGGCCATCACCGCGAGTTGCGCGATGAGGACGGGCCACGCGAGTTCGTAGATCTGACTGGCGAGCTTGCGGTTCACGAGCGAGGCGAGCAGGACCACGGTAGAGCGTCACAAGCGACGCGCGGTTCCGGATGCCGCAATGGGCCTCGGGAACCGCGCAGTTCATTGTACGTGAGGCAAGCAGGTGAACTGGTGCAGCCGCGTCTTGTCAATGCGGTCGCCGCGGAGGACCATCTGCCGGCGGGAAGTGGACGATCCTGCTCGTCCATGACAAGGTTCGAGCATGGAGTTTGCAATTCGCGACAATGAGAGCGCGCGCCGCTGGAGGCGCTGCAGTCCATCATGAGTTGAACCCGCACGTCTAGCAACCCTGCGACACGCGCGCGGCGGCGGCGTGATTGAATGCGAATTGCCTGCCCGGGTGCCCACGGCCGCCTTTGGCGATCCGACCGCGAGCCACGCCGCCCTTTGACGATGAGCCGATTCAAACCACACAGATATCGCGACGGCATCACGATCCCGATCATCTGGTTCGCGGTCGCACTGTCGCTCCTCGTCCATTTCGCAGCGTTGTGGGTGTGGTTGCCCCAGTCGCACCTCCTGTCGGTGAAGGCGAACGAGCCGGGAAAGAGCAGCGCGCTTGTCGCGGAACTGATGCCGTCCCGGAGTCCCGCCCCTGTTCCAAGTACCATCCCGTCGCCTCCGCCGCGTCCTCCGATGCCAGAAGCAGTCGTGCCACGCCGAAACGAACCGGCGCCGCCCCGGCGTCCGGCGCCGCGCACCGTTGCACCCCCACCCAAGATCGTGCTCGACAAGCCCGCGCTGCAAGCGGTTGAGCCGCCCGCGCCGGCCGAGCGCCGCGTGGCACCGACGCCGATCACACCATCGCCGCCGATGCCTCCGCCGCCCGCCGAGGACTTGGCCGCTTATGTCGACGCGCAACGCCGGGCGCGCGGCGAAACTCCGACGGCGTCGGGCAATATCGCCGCGCCGCAATCAGGTGAGAGCGAAGCGGAGCGACGGAATCGCATCGTTGCCGAGAATCTTGGCCTGAACCGCACGCCGACGTTTGGCGGCGATGAGAGAAGTGCCGGCGGCATGTTCCAGGTCAGGGAATTGAACTACGACGACGCGCAGGTCTATTTCTTCGGCTACAACAAGGACATCGCGCGCAATGCCAAGCAGTTGATCGAGGTGCGCCGTGGGAACAACGGCGACATTCGCACTGCAGTCGTGCGAAAGATCATCGAGATCATCCGGGAGAATGTCTCCAACGACTTCGTATGGCTGTCGTCCAGAACGGGCCGTCGCACGACGCTCTCCGCGCGACCGAGCGACAATGCCGAGCTCGAGGAGTTCATCATGCGCGACGTCTTCCTGAGCGGCCCATAACCATCGCGCGCACGACTTGCGTCGGCGCATCGCGGATCGCGTTCGCGGGGAAGCGAATGCGACCAGAACCAGAGCGCTGCTGGCTGGCCGCGAGATGGTCCAGCTCCGGTGAACGGGAAAACTCGATGAATTTTGCGGCGCTTGTCTCGCCAAACATGGAACGCGGTCGGCGAGGAAGTGGCGTCACCGTCAGTTCACTGCGATGTGCACTACTGTGCCCGACCTGGCTGCGTCCACGATCGCCTCGGTAATGCGCAGGTTCGCGAGTCCATCGCGCACGCTTACCAACGGCTGCGCTTCGCCCCGGATGACGGCTCCGAAGTGCTCCATTTGAACTCGGATCGGGTCGTCACGCGCGAGGCCAACGACACTGACTTCGAACGGCTTCCACCACGAGCGATCCTCAGCACGGGGATAGGTCTTGAGCCGCATCGTCGGGATGGACAGGCTGCCGTTGGTGCCCATGATGACGTAGCAATCTTCGTCTTCGTACGTAGGATATGCCTTGTTCTCCTGCGATGTTTGCTCCCAGCTCCGCGCCGATGCCGCAGTGTCGCTCAGCAGGAAGGTGCCGAGTGCGCCGTTGGCGAAGCGCAGGCTGATCGACACCGTGTCCTCCACTGGAAATCCGCGCACCGCATTGGAGGCGAAGGCCTGCACGGCGACGATTTCCCCGCAAAGCATGCGCAGGTTGTGCGCCTCGTGGATCATGTTGAGCAAAATCGGTCCGCCGCCCGGTTCGCGGCGCCATGGGCCATCGACGAAGTAATGATCGGGCTTGACGAACACCGCGCTGCCCATCACGGCAACGAGCCTGCCGATGCGTTGCGAGGCAATGACCTCTCTCGCCTTCGCCATGATCGGGCTGTGCGCACGATGGTGGCCGATCAGGATGCGCGCTTGCGCGGCGTCGGCGGCCCGCACGATCGACTCCGCTTCGGCCACGGTCGGTGCGATCGGCTTTTCGAGCAGAGCCGGCACGCCGGCGGCGATGCATTCGAGCGCATGCTGAACGTGGAGCTGGTTTGGGGTGGCGAGAACGATGCCGTCGGGCGTGGCGTTCCGCAGCAGATCCGCAAGCGACTTGAAGAGCGGCACGCCGGCCTTGCTCGCACTCGCCTGCGCCGCCGGCGAGGGGTCGACCACGGCCGATAGCTCGCACGTCGCGCTCTTCGTCAGCACGTCGATATGCGCGAGGCCGATGTTGCCTGCGCCCGCCACGGCAATGCGCGATTTCGTCATGTGAAGGTTGTCGGTCCCATAACGTCCGTTCAATGTCGTGCCGCCGTCGCGAGCAAGACGGATCGGTAGTGTCGTGCGACGACGATTGCTCCTCCATCGCACATTAAAGTCGAGCACCCGCGCATGTGCGATGGAGCCCCACACTACCGCTTCAGCAAATCGCTGCGTGGTGCGGTCCACGGCGGAACGTACGCAGGACAGCGCGAAGGCGCCGACAGATCGAGCTCCGCGAATCCGAGCTCCGGTTCCCGGTCGTAGCGAAGGTCGCCGATCACGCGTCGCTCGTCGTCCTCTTCGAACCATGGCGCGCGCGCAAATCGCATGAACGCCGCGACTTCGCACGATGTCGCCGCCAGTGCCTGCAGCCGATCCCGGGACGCGACAATCTGTCCTCGCCAATGGAGGGATGGCGTGTCGGGCAGCCTTACCTGCTGCAGCGGCGCGGTGATGCGACCGCCCAGGCCGGGCGGACACTGCAACGACGGCGCGATCGAGACGCTTGCCC
>JBKPOL010000135.1:0-1074 GCA_046733075.1 Pseudomonadota bacterium
CCCCCTCTCTGACCCTCTCCCGCATGCGGGGGAGGGGAGCGTGCGGCGCTTGCGGATGGGGGCTGATGAGACACCGGCCTTGCCCGACAAGCCGTCGCTGGCGGTGCTGCCGTTCCAGAACATGTCGGGCGACCCTGAGCAGGAGTATTTCGCCGACGGCATCGTCGAAGAGATCACGACCGCGATTGCCCGCTTTCCATGGCTGTCCGTGATCGCCCGGAACTCGAGCTTCGCCTACAAGGGAAAGGCGGTCGATGTGCGGCAGGTGGCGCGCGAGTTGGGCGTGCGCTACGTGCTCGAAGGCTCGGTCAGGAAGGCCGGCAACCGGGTACGCATCACCGGACAATTGATCAACGCCGCGACCGGCGCGCACCTGTGGGCCGACCGCTTCGACGGCAGCCTTGACGACATCTTCGACTTGCAGGACGAGGTCGCATCGCGTGTCGTCGGCGTTATCGAACCGCGGCTGCGCCTCGCCGAAACCGACCGCGCCAGCCGCAAGCCGACCGAGAACCTCGACGCCTATGACCTCTACCTGCGCGCGCTGGCGCAGACATACAGAAGAACCAAAGAGAGCATTGCCGAGTCGATCCGGCTGTCCCGCCGGGCGCTCGAACTCGATCCTGCCTTTGCTCCGGCGATGGGAACGATTGCTGGTTCGCGATCAATGCAGCGGCACCTGCATTGGATTCCGGTGGCGGGGGCAGAGGTCGAGGAGGGGATCCATATGGCGCGGCAGGCGCTCGCCGCCACCAGGGATAATCCGGAGGTGCTCAGGAATGCCGGCTTTGCGCTCGCGGCTTTCACCGGTGAGACCGAGACGGCCCTGACCGCGATCAATCGCGCCATCGAACTCAATCCGAATTACGCCTTTGCCTACGCCCAGCGCGGGATTGTTTTGGCTTATCTCAACCGGCCCGACGAGGCGATCATCGCGGCCGAGCGGGCGATCCGCTTGAGCCCGAACGATCCGACCGTCCTCTTCAGCTCCTATCTCGCGCTGGGCCTCGCTCACCTGTTTGCCGGCCGCTACGAGGAGGCCTTGTCATGGGCCGACCGTGCGTGGGGCAGCGT
>JBKPOL010000136.1:0-8758 GCA_046733075.1 Pseudomonadota bacterium
GATCCGCACGCCGCGATCGCCCAGCAATTGCCGGCATGGCACGAGACGATCGCCATCGCCGAGTTCAACGACACTACGCCGCGGCCCGTCCGGGGCGAGCTCGACACTGCGCTCGAGCCTCACGTCTATGCGGCGCTCGTCATGGGCGTTCGCGACTATGTCGGCAAGAACCGGTTTCCGGGCGTCCTGCTCGGCCTGTCCGGTGGCGTCGATTCGGCGCTTACGCTCGCCGTCGCCGTCGATGCGCTCGGTGCGGAGCGGGTGCGCGCCGTCATGATGCCCTCCCAGTACAGCGCGTCCATCAGTCTGGAGGACGCCCGCGAAATGGCCGGAATTCTCCGCGTTCGCTACGACGAGATTCCGATCGCGCCGATGTTCGATGCATTTCTGACGTCGCTTGCCGGCGAGTTCGCCGGTCTCGCGCCAGACGCCACGGAAGAGAACGTTCAGGCGCGCATCCGCGGGACGCTGCTGATGGCACTTTCGAACAAGTTCGGATCGATCGTGCTGACGACCGGCAACAAATCCGAGATGGCCGTCGGCTATGCAACGCTCTACGGTGACATGGCGGGCGGGTTCGGCGTGCTGAAAGACATCAGCAAGACGCTCGTCTATCGTCTTTGCCATTACCGGAACAGCCTCGGGCGCGTGATTCCCGAGCGGATCATCACCCGGCCCCCATCCGCCGAGCTGCGACCGAACCAGGTGGACCAGGACTCGTTGCCACCGTACGACATCCTCGACGGAATTCTCGAATGCTACGTCGAGCACGATCGCGCACCCGCTGAGATCGTCTCGCTCGGGTACCGCGCCGAGGACGTGCGCAAGGTCGTGCGCCTCATCAAGATCAGCGAGTACAAACGCCGGCAGGCCGCCGTCGGCATACGGATCACGCCGCGCGGTTTCGGCAAGGATTGGCGATATCCGATCACCTCCGCCTGGAACGAGTGGGAGACGGTGGGTGGGGCGCCGCGCAGCGCCGACTGACTCGGACGCTTCGTGTATCCTTCCCGCCGCAGCTCTGCTTTGCACGGAACACGACGATGAAGAAGATCGAAGCGATCATCAAGCCTTTCAAGCTCGACGAGGTGCGTGAGGCGCTTTCGGAGGCGGGCGTTTCCGGGCTCACCGTGACGGAAGTCAAGGGCTTCGGACGCCAGAAGGGGCATACGGAGCTCTATCGCGGCGCCGAGTACGTCGTCGATTTCCTGCCGAAGGTCAAGGTCGAAATGATCGTCGGGGACGGCCTGGTCGAAGGGGCGATCGAGGCCATCGTCAAGGCCGCGCGCACGGGCAAGATCGGCGACGGCAAGATCTTCGTGACGGCAGTCGAGCAGGTCATTCGCATCCGCACCGGCGAGTCGGGCGAAGCCGCCGTCTGACGTTTCGCGCAGGATGGAGCTGCGCACGGTGGATGCATAAAGGGAGGAGCCATGTCGTTCGCCAGTGAGTTCAGGGAATTCGCCGTCAAGGGCAGCGTCGTCGATCTGGCTGTGGGCGTAATCATCGGCGCGGCATTCGGTAGGATCGTCGATTCGCTGGTCAAGGACATCATCATGCCGATCGTCGGCGCGATCTTCGGCGGGCTCGATTTTTCGAACTACTTCATCATGCTGAAGAGCCCGCCCGCGGGTTATACGGGCCCGATGACGTACGACGCGCTGACGAAGGCGGGCGTGCCGCTCTTCGCCTACGGCAACTTCATCACGGTCGCGATCAACTTCCTGATCCTCGCGTTCATCATCTTTCTGATGGTGAAGCAGATCAATCGCCTGAAGCGCAGCGCTCCCACCGCGCCCCCCGCACCGCCCGAGGAGGTGATGCTGCTGCGCGAGATCCGGGATGCGGTGAGACGCTGACGCACCAATACGTTCGCTGTGCCCATAATTCGGATGCGGCGCCGCCGTTGCCGCGCGGATAAGCCCGTCCTGGAGAAGCGTATGAATCATCGATCGTTCACCGCCGTGCTCGCCGCGACGATCCTGTCGCTCTCCGCGGATGTCGCGTTCGCCGACATCACGATCGGCGTCACGCTTTCCGCAACGGGCCCGGCGGCGTCGCTCGGCATTCCCGAGAAGAACACGGTCGAGCTGTTGCCCACGTCGCTTGGCAGCGAGAAGGTGCGCTGGATCGTTCTCGACGACGCGTCCGATACGACGCGGGCGGTCACCAATACGCGCAAGCTAATCACCGAAGACAAGGTCGACGTCATCTTGGGCTCGACGGTGACGCCGAATTCGCTTGCGATGATCGACATCGTTGCGGATGCCGAAACCCCGATGATCTCGATGGCGGCGAGCGCACGAATCGTGGACCCCACCAACCCCAAGACGCGCTGGGTGTTCAAGACGCCGCAGAGCGATTCCTTGATGGCGGACGCGATCGCCGTGAGCATGAAAGCCAACGGCGTCAAGACGGTGGGCTACATCGGCTTCAACGACGCCTACGGCGAAAGCTGGCTCGGCGAAATCAAGCGTTCGGCACAGACGGCGGGCATCAATATCATCGCGGACGAGAAATACAACCGGAACGATGCGTCGGTCACCGGCCAGGTGCTGAAGCTGATCGCCGCAAACCCGGACGCAGTGCTGATCGGAGCGTCGGGAACGCCGGGTGCAACGCCGCAGAAGGAGCTGGTCGCACGCCGCTACAAGGGACGGATCTACCAGACGCACGGTGTTGCCAATCCGGACTTCCTGCGTGTGTGCGCTGCCGATTGCAATGGAACACTGCTGCCCATCGGACCGATGCTCGTGTTCGAGCAGCTGCCGGAATCCAATCCGGTGAAGAAGGTCGCCGCGCAGTACATCACGCAGTACGAGACGAAGTTCGGCAAGGATTCACGCACGACCTTCGGCGGGCACGCCTATGACACGTTCGCGCTCCTGTCCCACGCCGTGCCCGAGGCGCTCAAGAAGGCGAAACCGGGTACGAAGGAGTTCCGGGCGGCATTGCGCGACGCGCTCGAAACGAGCAATGTCGTCGGCACGCACGGCGTGTTCGTCATGAGCCCGCAGGATCACAACGGACTCGACAATCGCGCTCGCGTGATGATCCGCATCGACAACGGAAAGTGGGTGCTCGTGAAGTGACGGCCGCGCGCGCATGGATCCGTCGATCGCCGCCTTCCTCACGCAGGACGGCGTCACCAACGGCGCAATCTACGCGCTGCTCGCGCTCGCACTCGTGCTCGTCTTCACCGTCACGCGGGTCATCTGGATCCCCTCCGGTGAATTCGTCGCCTATGGGACGCTGACACTCGCGGGGTTGCAACTCGGCAAGGTACCCGGCATCGTGGGTCTCCTGGTCGCGGTTGCGGTTGCCGCGGCGCTGGTCGAAACGGTTTCGACCATTCGTGCGCGCGAATGGCGCCGCCTGCCGCGACGCCTCGCGCTGTGGCTCGGTGTGCCGCTTGCCGTCGCTGCCGTCGTCTGGTGGGCGGCGCCGCGCGCGCCTCCACTGCCGGTGCAAGTGATGCTCACGCTTGCCGCAGTGACGGCGCTCGGGCCGTTGCTGTACCGCATCGTCTACCAGCCGCTTGCCGATGCGAGCGTTCTCGTGCTGCTCATCGTATCGGTCGCGCTGCACTTCGCCCTCACCGGTCTCGGCTTGTGGTTCTTCGGCGCGGAAGGCTCCCGAACGCCGGCATTCACCGATGCTTCGTTCAAGGTTGGAGAGCTTACATTCAGCGCGCAAAGCTTGCTCGTGGTTGCGACCAGCATGGTCCTGATAGGCGCTCTTTACGTGTTCTTCGAGCACACGCTCTACGGAAAGGCGCTTCGCGCGACCGCGGTGAATCGCGTTGGTGCGCGGCTTGTCGGCATCTCACCGAGCTTTGCGGGTGCGCTCACGTTCCTGCTTGCCGCGCTCCTGTGCGCGTTCTGCGGTGTCCTTATCGGCCCGATCACGACCGTCTACTACGAGTCGGGTTTCATGATCAGCCTGAAGGGATTCGTCGGCGCCATCATCGGGGGGCTCGTCAGCTATCCGCTCGCCGCGGCGGGTGCGCTGCTCGTCGGCTTGCTCGAGGCGTTCTCATCGTTTTGGGCAAGCGCTTTCAAGGAGGTGATCGTGTTCACGCTGATCATTCCGGTATTGCTCTGGCGCAGCCTCACCACGCGTCATCATGACGAAGATGAATAGCGTCGCGTCGGAGCGTCTCGAATGACGCGCGGCGGCGGGAGCGGTGCGCGGCGATGAACGCGGGTCGCATCGTCGCCGCGCTGTTCGTGATCGCGTTGTGCGCGATTCCGCTCGTCGGCCCACCGTTCTGGGTGACGCTCGGCAACTACATTGGCCTCTACAGCATCGTTGCGCTCGGGCTCGTGCTGTTGACCGGTGTCGCCGGCCAGACGTCGTTCGGCCAGGCCGCATTCGTCGGTCTCGGCGCTTACACGACCGCCTTCCTGACGATCCGTTACGGCGCGTCGCCCTGGCTCACGCTGCCCGCGGCACTCGCCATCACGCTGGGGGTTGCGCTCGCGCTCGGCTTCATCACGCTGCGCATGCAGGGACATTACCTCCCGCTCGCGACGATCGCGTGGGGCATCAGCCTCTACTTCATCTTCGGAAACCTGGAGTGGCTCGGCGGGCACACCGGCATCACGGGCATTCCCGCGCTGTCGCTCGGCGGGATCGACCTCAAGAACGAGCGGCATTTCTACGTGCTGATCTGGGTGATCACGCTCGCGGCGCTATGGGGCACGCACAACCTTCTTGATTCGCGACCGGGACGGGCGCTCCGTGCGCTGAAGGGCGGACTCGAGATGGCTGAGGCCTTCGGCGTCAACGGCGCGCGGCTCAAGATCGTCGCATTCGTGTATGCGGCGCTGCTCGCATGCATTTCGGGGTGGCTCTACGCGCACCTGCAGCGCTTCATCAACCCGACACCGTTCGACATACGTCAAGGTATCGAGTATCTGTTCATGGCGGTCGTGGGAGGCGCGGGCAGTGTATGGGGCGCGATCATCGGTGCGACGCTGATCACGCTGCTGAAGCAGGTACTCCAGGACATCCTTCCGGGCATTCTGGGGCGGGCCGGCAACTTCGAAATCGTCGTCTTTGGCGTATTGATGATCCTGCTGCTGCAATTCGCGCGGAACGGAGTGTGGCCGTGGGTTGAGCGCTTGCTGCCGCGACGCAGGCCGTCCCCTGTCCCCGACGCGCCGCCGCTCCCGGTTCGCGACAAATCGCCGAAGCCGGGGACGTCGCTCCTCCAGGTAAAAAAGGCGCGCAAGCAGTTCGGCGGTCTCGTCGCCGTCAACGACCTCACGTTCGACATCCGCGAGGGCGAGATCCTGGGCCTTATCGGCCCGAACGGCGCGGGCAAGAGCACGACGTTCGCACTGATCAGCGGTGCGCTGCCGCTCAGTGCAGGGGAGATCGTGTTCCGCGGCGAGTCCATCGGATCGCGCGCTCCTTACCGTATCGCGCGGCTCGGCATCGGCCGCACGTTTCAGCACGTTCGCCTTCTGCCGCAGATGAGCGTCCTCGAAAACGTGGCGCTCGGCGCGTATCTTCGCGGACGCGCGGGTGTCGTGCGCGCCACGCTGCGGCTGAACCGCGAGGAGGAGGCACGAACGCGTGCGTTGGCGGCGCGACAGATCGCCCGGGTCGGGCTTGCAGACCATCAATTCGATGACGCGGGAAGCCTGCCGCTTGGCAAACAGAGGATCGTGGAAATCGCCCGTGCCCTCGCTGCCGACCCCTCGCTGCTACTGCTCGACGAGCCGGCCGCCGGGCTGCGCTACCTCGAAAAGCAGGCGCTCGCCGAACTGCTGCGGTCGCTACGCGGCGAGGGAATGACGATCCTGCTCGTCGAGCACGACATGGAATTCGTGATGGGACTAACGGATCGGCTCATCGTGATGGACTTCGGCGAAAAGCTCGCGGAAGGTGCTCCAGCCCATATCCAGCGCGACCCGCTCGTGCTGGAAGCGTATCTGGGCGGCGTATGACCGACGTGCTGCAGGTCGAGCGGCTATCGGTCGCCTACGGCAAGGTCCTGGCCGTGCGCGACGTCTCGCTGCGTGTCGCCGCGGGAACGATCGTCACCGTCATCGGTCCGAACGGCGCCGGGAAGACGACGTTGCTCGCTGCCATCGCCGGCTTGCTGCCTGCGGACGGCGCGCTGCGGTGGTCCGGCCAGTCCATCACCACATGGCCGGTCGAGGAGCGTGTCGCGCGCGGCATCGTGCTCGTGCCCGAAAAGCGCGAATTGTTCGCGTCGATGAGCGTCGCCGACAACCTGCTGCTCGGCGGCTTCGCGCGAAGGCGCGAACGCGCGACTGCATCGGCATTGGCGGAGGTTTATGCGCGCTTCCCGCGCCTCGCGGAACGCCGCAATCAGCTTGCGGCAACGCTCTCGGGCGGAGAGCGCCAGATGCTGGCGCTGGGTCGGGCGCTAATGGGTGCGCCCAGGCTCCTGTTGCTGGACGAGCCGTCGCTTGGTCTTGCGCCGCTTGTCGTGCGCGACATTTTCGGGATCATTGCGTCGCTGCGCACCTCGGGTGCGACCGTATTGCTGGTCGAGCAGAACGCGCGCGCGGCGCTCAGTGTGGCCGACTACGGATACGTTCTCGAAACAGGGGAACTCGCGCTCGAAGGAGCGAGCAGCGAGCTGGCTTCCAATCCGCGGGTTGCCGCGACCTATCTTGGACAGGCGAGCAAAGCGCGTGCGCCGGCAGGTTGAAGGCGCACCGTTCCGACCCCATGCTGTCAGAATCAACCGGCTGCATCCTGCCATATAAGGACCTCTCTTGACCGATACCACACTGTCCGAACTTCCCGGGACTCTTTTCGACAATGCGGAGCGGGTGCTGCTCGCGCCCGCCGACCTCGATCTGCAGAAGGTTTCGCGCGTTCTCGAATCCATCCATCAGCATGATGTCGATTTCGCAGACTTCTATTTCCAGCACTCGTGCTTCGAAAGCTGGAGCCTGGAGGAGGGGATCGTCAAGGCGGGCACGTTCAACATCGATCGTGGCGTGGGTGTGCGCGCGGTGCACGGCGACAAGCAGGCATTCGCGTATTCCGACGATATTTCGATCGGTGCACTCGAGGAGGCATCGGGCGCCGTGCGCGCGATCGGCCGCCAGGGCCAATCGACGTCGGCGCCGCTCGGCCGCCGCGGTCGGACCCGCTTGCTCTACCCGACGGCGGACCCCGTGATGAGCCTCTCGGACGCGGACAAGGTTGCCGTGTTGACCCGACTCGAGCGCCGCGCGCGGGCCCTCGACCGACGGGTCGTCCAGGTGATGGCCTCGCTTGCAGGCGAGCACGAGACGATCCTGATTGCGCGCAGCGACGGCCTCCTGGCCGCGGACGAACGGCCGCTGGTGCGTATTTCGATTACGGTGATTGTCGAGGAGAACGGCCGGCGCGAGCAGGGTTATGCAGGCGGCGGCGCGAGGCTCGATTACGCCTACTTCACCGACGCGCAACTCGACGTCTTCGCAAAGCAGGCCGTCGACCAGGCGCTGATCAATCTCTCAGCTAAGGACGCGCCCGCCGGCAACATGACTGTCGTGCTCGGCAACGGCTGGCCGGGGATCCTGCTGCACGAGGCGATCGGGCACGGGCTCGAAGGCGACTTCAACCGCAAGGGCACGAGCGCCTTCTCCGGCCGCGTCGGGCAGCGCGTGGCCGCGCCCGGTGTGACCGTCGTTGACGACGGCACGCTCGGTCAGCGGCGCGGCTCGCTCAACCTCGACGACGAAGGCAATCCGACGCAGCGCACCGTGTTGATCGAGGATGGCATCCTGCGCGGCTACATGCAGGATCGGCTGAATGCCGGACTGATGAAGTCGGGCGAGACCGGCAATGGACGCCGGGAGTCGTTCGCGCATCTGCCGATGCCGCGGATGACGAACACGATCATGCTCGCGGGCGAGCGCGACCCCGCCGAGATCATCGCTTCGGTGAAGAGCGGGCTCTACGCCGCCAACTTCGGCGGCGGTCAGGTCGACATCACGAGCGGGAAGTTCGTGTTCTCCGCAGCGGAAGCCTACATGATCGAGGACGGCAAGATCACGTATCCCGTGAAAGGCGCAACGCTGATCGGCAATGGTCCCGATGCGCTGACGCGCGTGTCGATGGTCGGCAACGACCTCGAACTCGACGGCGGCATCGGCACCTGCGGCAAGGACGGCCAGAGCGTCCCCGTCGGCGTAGGTCAGCCGACGCTGCGAATCGATGGGTTGACCGTCGGCGGAACGTCCTGAGACTTCAGTGCTGCCCGCTCAGTGCAGCGGTCCCGCGACCTGCACGTCGCTGACTGCGGGCGCGGGCGACGCATGATGGCATACGACACGCCAGCCTGATGGCGTTCGCATCATCACATTAGTCGCCACGGCAGTGCCGCTGCCCGCGTCGTCACCGGCGCTCACGTATTCGATCGTGCTCTGCATGGCGAGACCGACGGTTTCCAGCAGCACCGCCTGATCGAGCCGGAAATTGAGCTTCGCATTGCCGGACGAGAAGATCTGCTCGAAGCTTTGTCGTACCGAATCGTATCCGACATGCCGGATGCCGCCGGGGTGGATGCATACGATCTCCTCGTCGTCGGCCCATGTCACCATCATCGCGTCGATGTCGCGCGCCTCGAAGGCCTGATAGAACGCCTGGACTGCATCCTGGGGCGACGTATAGATCGGCGGCGTGCGAGCCGTTGGCATGTGTCTCGTCTAACGGGGAGTTGGCGGCGCAGCGGACGCGGATGTCGTGCGCGCAAGATTGTAGACCAACTCGGGCGAGAGAT
>JBKPOL010000137.1:0-12113 GCA_046733075.1 Pseudomonadota bacterium
CGCTTCCGGACTGCTCGCCTCCATGACGACCTGCAGCGCGTCGAGCGACAGCCCGCCCTTCTGCAGGTAATGGTCGATCACCTCGCGCGTTCCGGACCCGAGCTCGCGACTCACGAACGCGTGCTCCGACAGCGCTTGCAGCGGAACGGCGGTCCGTTGCGCGAATGGGTGCGATGGGGCGCACACGACCTGTAGCTCGTCCTCGCAGCATACGTCCGTCACGAGCAACGGCAGATGCGAGTCTCCTTCGATGAACCCGAGATCGAGGGTGCGCTCCGCCACCCGGGCTTGCACCGCTTCGGAGTTGGCGACGATGAGCTGCGGCACGATTCCCGGATGCAGCGACTTGAATGCGCCGAGGATCTTCGGAAGCAGGAATTCCGCGATCGTCGTGCTCGCCCCGATCAGCAGCGGTCCGACCTCCTGTCCGCTCATTTCCTTGAGGCGCGTGTCGAGCTCCGCGGACATCGCCAGAATGCGCTCGGCATAGTCGAGCGCAACGACCCCTGCGGGGGTCAGCGCAATTCTGCCGTTTCCCCGGTCGAAGAGCCGCGTGTTGTAGTACTCCTCGAGCTGTCGTATCTGGAATGTGACGGCAGGCTGCGTCATGCACAGCGCGTCCGCCGCCTTGGTGAAGGACCGATGCTTCGCCACTGCGTGAAAAGCCTGGAGACGACGATCCGCCATATGCCCGCCCGCATCCAAATCGCTATGGAGCGATCATACCCGCGCACGAGGTACGCAAGAGCGCATCGCGAGCGGTCACTGGGGCGGGCGAAGACCTGTGAGGCGGCGACGGACGTTCAGGCGCGTCGGCAACAACGTTCGCACGCTTGCGTCGTCAACGACGTTCGCACCCTTGCATCGTCATCGCACCCTTGCATCGTCAACCACGTTCGCGCGCGGGCCAATGCGGATGTGCGAATGACCGTTTAGGACATCATCGGATATCCGCCGCTCATCTCATTCATCGACTGCGCGGAGCTCGAAGCGCATCGCATGGAGATCGCCGAGGATCCAAGTCGGGGGTGCGGCGAGCCCGGCCACGGTGCCGGGATTGACGAGCCAGCAGAGCCCGTTCTTGACGGTTCGCACCTGCTCGATGCCGGCGACGTGCGAGTGGCCGCAGCACACCAGATCCCAGTCGCCCGTGCATGCCATCGCATACCCGTATTCGGGATAATGCACGGCGAAAACCTGGCGTCCACCCAGTTCGATCCGCGCGTCCTGGCCGTGATACTGCAATTTGCCATTGCTTTCTCGTGCCCAGCGGTTGAGCGAGACCGGATCGCCGAGATTGTTGCCGTGGATCACGTGCATCGGCAAGCCGACGCGGAGCGCGCCGCGAAGCGTTTGCGTTCCTATGACATCACCGCAATGGATGACGACTTCGGCGCCTTCGGCCGCGCCATGACGCACGGCAGCGGCCAGCGCGTCGGCGCGATCGTGGCTGTCGGAAACGATGCAGACCTTCATGCGCGAGTTGTTACGGATGGGATGTTGCCCTGTACTGCCTTCAAGCTTGCGACTCGGTAGTGCGATTGTGCACCACCGGCCGGCGCGGGAACCGACGCAACTGCAGGAGCGCAGCGCACGGCCCCGAAACGCCTACGTTAGAATGGCCGCCCTGAAAGATAAGCGGACGATGAGCGGGGAACGATGAGCCGTCGAAGTCGTGCGTTCGGTGCATGCCATCCGACGTCGTCGATCCTCGACCGATGAAGGAGCGGGGCACGCGCTACGTCGTCGAGGTCAACCCGACGATTCCGTCACGCCTGATCCGCCTGAACGACCTGGCGGGCAATCTCTGGTACAGCTGGGAACGGCCGGCACGTGCGCTCTTCGCGCAACTTCACCGGGGACTGTGGAACGCGGTCGGGCAAAGTCCGAAGGCGTTCCTGAAACGCGTGGACCAGCGGCAGCTTCAGTCGGCCGCCGAGGATCCCGGGTTTCTCTACAATTACAACGCCGCGCTGGCGGCATACGACACCTATAACGACGTCGCCTTCCGCCACAGCGGATTGCATGCGCTTGGTCGTAACGACCACGTCGCGTATTTCTGCGCGGAGTTCGGTTTCCACGAGAGCCTCCCGATCTACTCGGGTGGCCTCGGCATCCTTGCCGCCGACCATTGCAAGGCCGCGAGCGACCTCGATGTGCCGCTGACGGGCATAGGTCTGCTCTACCGCCAAGGCTACTTCACGCAGACGATCGACGCCGAGGGCAATCAGCGGGCCAATTATGCGGATGCAGCGTTCGAGGAGCTTCCGGTCGAGCTCATCGCCAACGACGGGCGTGAAGCGCGCGTAAGCGTCGAGCTGCCGGGACGGGACGTCGCGATTCGCATCTGGCGCGCGCATGCAGGACACGTGACGCTGCTCCTGCTCGATACCGACGTTCCCGAAAATGCCGAGCCCGATCGGCTGATCACATACAGACTTTACGGCGGCGACCGCACGACCCGGATCGAGCAGGAGATCGTTCTTGGCATTGGCGGCATGCGCGCTTTGGCCGCGCTGGGCGTGCGGCCGACCGTATTCCACATGAATGAAGGGCACGCCGCATTCCTGGTACTCGAGCGGGTGCGCATGCTGACCGGGCAGGGGGTACCTTTCGAGACGGCACTGGAGGCGACCGCCGCAGCGAACGTCTTCACGACGCACACGGCCGTTTCCGCCGGTCACGACCGCTTCGGCGCGGAAGTGATTGCGCAATATTTCGAGCGCCATTGCCGCGACATCGGCATATCGCTGTCGCAGCTCATGGCGCTCGGTCGGGGCGGACTGAGCGACGATTTCGACATGACTGCGCTCGCCATCCGCGGCTCACGCCTTCATAACGGCGTGTCGCGAATCCATGGCGAGGTCACGTCACGCATGCTGCAAGACCTCTGGCCGGAGGTGCCGGGAGACGAGAATCCGATCGACCATGTGACGAACGGCGTGCACGTTCGCACATTTCTCGCACTCGACTGGTGCGAGCTGTTTGACCGCTTTCTCGGACCGCAATGGGCGCACCGCCTTCAGCACAGCGACGAGTGGCCCGGCGTCGACCGCATTCCCGACCACCTGTTCTGGTCGGTCCATCAGTACCTGAAGTCGCAGATGCTGCAGACGGTGCGCGAGCGCATTCGCACGCAACACTTTCGCAACCAGGGCAGCGAGGCGCATCTCGACCGGGTTCTGCGCCTCGTCAATCCCGACGATCCGAACGTACTGACCGTCGGCTTCGCCCGTCGCTTCGCCACCTACAAGCGCGCGACGCTGCTGTTCACCAACCTCGATTGGTTGCGCGAGATCGTCGGCAATCGCCAACGTCCGGTCGTCTTCATTTTCGCCGGCCGTGCGCATCCCGCCGATGTGCCCGGGCAGGACCTGATCCGGGAGGTCGCCCGTGTCGCGCGCATGCCCGAATTCGAAGGCCACGTTCTGCTCGTGGAAGGTTACGACCTTCGCCTCGGACGGCGGCTTGTCGCAGGCGTCGACGTGTGGCTGAACAATCCGATCTATCCGCTGGAGGCGTCGGGGACATCCGGCATGAAAGCCGGCATGAACGGCGTCATCAACCTGTCGGTACAGGATGGCTGGTGGGGCGAAGGGTATCGCGAGGGCAACGGCTGGGCGATCAAGCCGGCGACGACGGCGCAAGACCCAATCGCCCGCGACAGGGACGAAGCGCGCACCCTGTATGAAATACTGCAGGACCACGTGCTTCCTCTCTATTACGCCCGCGGGCCGATGGGCTACTCGCCGGGATGGATCCGCATGGCGAAGCAGTCGGTTGCGACGATCCTGCCCCGCTTCAACGCCGCCCGGATGCTCGACGAGTACCTGGTGAAGTTCTACCGCCGTGCCGCCACGCAAGGCGCGCGCTACGCCGACGACGGCCTGCGAATCGCGTCATCGGTGGCCGATTTCAAGCGCCGGGTGCGGAATGCGTGGCCGGGCGTCGCGATGCGCCGGCTCGACGAAGCTGCGCGGCGCATCACGTTCGGCGACCGTCTTTCGATCGTGGTTACGGTCGCCCTCAACGGGCTTCGGCCGGACGAGATTGCCGTCGAGCTTGTGCTCGAGCGGCGCGACGGGCGAACCGGCGCGGGTACGCGCAAGGAGTATCCGCTGAGCGCCGTTGCGGATGGCGGGGAAGGCGGTGAACAACGCTATGGAATCGAACTTGCGCCGGAGCTTTGCGGCCATCTCGAATACCGGCTGCGCGCTTATCCGCACCACCCGGAACTGACGCATCGATTCGAGATGGGATTGATGCGCTGGGTGTAAGGCAGATGGGACGATGCGCTGCTGTAAGGCGCCTCCTAACGGCCCTACATGGGACCAGGCAGGCGCTGACCGACCCGGGGGTCAGGCGGCCTCTGCTCGCCCAAGCGCACGGTAGACCGCCAGGTAGCGCGCCGCGCTTGCCGACCATCCGAAGTCCATCCGCATTCCCGCTTGCTGCAGCGCGCGCCATCTTTGCGAATCATGATAAAGCGCGACGGCGCGCGCCACCGCCGCGTGCAGGGCATCGAGCGTTGCATCGTCGAACAGGAAACCCGAGGCCGTGCCGTCGGCAAGCGCAGCAGGTGTTGCATCCACGATCGAATCGGCGAGTCCTCCCGTACGGTGCGCGATCGGCGGCGTGCCATAGCGCTGGCTGTACATCTGATTGAGGCCGCACGGCTCGAACCGCGACGGCATGAGAAAGGCGTCGGCGCCGCCCTCGATCAAATGCGCGAGTCCTTCGTCGAACACGATGTTGGCGGCGATCGAGCGCGGCATCGCACGGGCGGCGTCCATGAGTGCGTGCTCGTATGCGCGATCTCCACGCCCTTGCACCACGAGCTGCGCGGGCAACGCGGCCAGCGAGGGCGCGAGCGCGGCAAGCAGATCGGACCCCTTTTGATGCGTCAGGCGGCTCACGACGCCGAATAACGGCACGTGGGACAATTCCGGGAGTCCCATGCGTCGCTGCAGCGCACGCTTGTTGACCGCTTTCTCGGCGAGGCTGCCCGCGTCGTAGCGGCGGGCGAGGAACGGGTCGGTCGCAGGATTCCACGCGTCGGTGTCGATGCCGTTCAGGATGCCGTGGAGCGCGGTTGCGCGCGCCGCGAGCAGCCCGTGCAATCCAAACCCGAGCGCTTCCCGCTGGATCTCGCGGGCATACGTCTCGCTGACAGTTGTGAGCGCGTCGGCATAAAACAGGCCGGCCTTGAGGAAGGACGTGTCGCCGTAATACTCGACGCCGTCAATGCCGAATGCTTCGTCGGGAAGCTCGAGCGTGGCGCAAAGGTTGCCGTGAAATACGCCCTGGAATGCGAGATTGTGAACGGTCGTGACCGTCGGAACGCGGCGCGCGCGCGCGTAGCGCAGATACGCGGGCACCAGTCCGCATTGCCAGTCGTTGCCGTGGACGATCTGCGGCTGCCAGTCAATGGGGGACGCCCCTTGCGCGAGGCGAGCGGCGACCTGTCCAAGACGCGCGAAGCGTCGGGCATTGTCGGGATAATCGCTGCCTGCGGCATCCTGATACAGCCCTCCGTCGCGGTCGTAGAGCTCCGCACTGTGGAGCAGATACATTGGAACACCGGCCGGCAACGGGATCTCGCGCAACGCTGCCGCAGGAAAATGAGGCGTTGCCTCGATGCGGGCGACCTCCGGTGCCCCCTTGGCGTGCTCGATGACCGTGCGGTAGGCCGGCATGAGGATCCGAACGTCGACGCCTGCGGCGGTCAGTGCGGCCGGCAGCGCCTCCGCAACGTCGCCGAGGCCGCCGGTCTTGGCAAGCGGCGCGCATTCGGGCGTCACGAACAGGACGCGCAGGCGCTCGTCCCCGCGCGCGGTTACCATCCCGCGAGCCGCCTCGATGGAGCGAATGCGTTGCGTTTCCGCGCGCGGACGTCTACATTGAGTGCGCGGGCAGATCCGCCATGACCATCGCGGCCCCTCAGGACAGTGCGGAACTGACGCGTACGACCGTCGCGATCGTGCTCGCCGGCGGCCGCGGCACGCGCCTCGGACCCTTGACCGACTGGCGTGCGAAACCCGCGGTGCCGTTCGGCGGGAAGTTCCGCATCATCGACTTCGCGTTGTCGAACTGCGTGAACTCGGGCATTCGTCGCATCGGCATCTGCACGCAGTACAAGGCACAGAGCCTTATCCGACACGTGCAGCGCGGGTGGTCGTTTCTCGACGGCAGGCTGAACGAGTTCGTCGAGTTGCTTCCCGCTCAGCAGCGCGTCGATCCGGGTTGGTATCAGGGCACGGCCGATGCGGTTTACCAGAATCTCGACATCCTGCGCCGGCACGGACCGCGGTACCTGCTGATTCTCGCGGGCGACCATATTTATAAAATGCATTACGGGCGAATGCTGTCCGAGCACGTCGCCCGGGGTGCAGGCCTGACGATCGGCTGCGTCACGGTGCCGCTCGCGGAAGCGTCGGCGTTCGGCGTGATGTCGGTCGATGCGAGCGAGCAAGTCGTCGGGTTCGTCGAGAAGCCGCGCCATCCGCAGCCGATGCCGGGCACCGCCGACCGCGCGCTTTGCAGCATGGGAATCTACCTCGTCGACGCCGAGCGGCTCTACGACCTCCTCGTCGGCGATGCGGCGGATCCGGCATCGTCTCACGATTTCGGCAAGGACGTGATCCCGCGTGCGTTGGCGCGCGGCGACCGTGTGTTCGCCCACGACCTGCAGCGCAGCGTCGCGGGCAGTGAGTCGAGCGCGTACTGGCGGGACGTCGGCACGATCGACGCGTACTGGGATGCCAACATGGATCTCACGAAGCTCACCCCGGATCTCGACCTCTACGACCGGCGCTGGCCCATCTGGACGGCCCAGGAGCAGTTGCCGCCTGCCAAGTTCGTGCACGATTCGGATGACCGCCGCGGCATGGCCGTAGATTCGCTCGTATCGGGCGGTTGCATCGTCAGCGGCTCAACGATACGCCGGTCGCTTCTTTTCTCGAACGTGCATGTCCACAGTTACTGCACGATCGAGGACTCCGTCGTGCTGCCCAGCGTCGATGTCGCGCGAGGGGTGGTCCTGCGCCGTGCCGTCGTTGACAAGCATTGCCAGCTGCCGCCGGACCTGCATGTCGGCGAGAACGCGGAGCAAGACCGGCGCCGGTTCCATGTCACCGACCGCGGCATCACGCTGGTGACGCCTGAAATGCTGGGGCAGCAGATTCACCAGTCCCGCTAACGGCGAGTTCCGGGCGGCAGCGGCGAGCCGTGAATTTCTCCGCCTGTCGGCCGGCGGGCGGCTTTTGCGTGAACTGTTCGAGCGCTTCGCCGGTCAGCAAGGGTGGGACGCTCGATTTCGAGCGATGAACAGGGGCCGGGAATGACGACACCAAAGACGGTGCGTGGCGCGCTGCGCAGCAAGCGGACGAAGCGATCGGCCCCGGTGCTGGGCGAGCAGGACGTCTACCTGTTTCGTGAAGGCACACACACCCGCCTGGCGTCTTTCATGGGCTGCGAGCTCACCCCCGAGGACGCGACGTTCCGCGTATGGGCACCTAATGCGACGCGGGTGTCGGTGATCGGCGACTGGAACGGGTGGGCCGAACACGTCGATTCGCTCGCCGCCCGCGCCGATCACACCGGAATCTGGGAAGGGACGGTCCACGGCGTCACCCATGGCCAGGCCTACAAATACCGGATCGAGACGCGCGACGGCGAGCGTCTCGACAAGGCCGACCCGTTCGCCCGCTTCGCGGAGGTACCGCCGTTGACGGCGTCGCGTGCATGGACGCTCGAATACAACTGGGGCGACGCCGAATGGATGGCATCGCGCCGTGCGCGGAACGCCCTCGACGCGCCGATCTCGATCTACGAGATGCATCTCGGCTCCTGGCGCCGTCCCGATGCTTCGTCGTTGCCCACGTACCGCGACATCGCACTTCCGCTCGCGGAGTACGCCGCAGCCAACCATTTCACGCACGTCGAGTTCCTGCCGCTTACCGAGCATCCGTTCTACGGGTCGTGGGGATATCAGACCACTGGCTATTTCGCGGCGACCGCCCGATACGGCACGCCCCAGGACCTGATGTATCTGATCGACGTGCTGCACCAGCACGGCATTGGCGTCATTCTCGACTGGGTACCGTCGCATTTCCCCAATGACCCGCACGGCCTCGCGCAGTTCGACGGCACGCATCTGTACGAACACGCGGATCCGCGCCAGGGTTTCCATCCGGAATGGAAGAGCCTGATTTTCAACTATGAGCGGCATGAGGTTCGCGCGTTCCTGATTTCGAGCGCGCTCTTCTGGCTGTCGCAGTATCACGTCGATGGGCTGCGAGTGGACGGCGTCGCGTCGATGCTCTATCTCGACTACGGTCGCAAGGACGGCGAGTGGTTGCCGAACGAGCACGGCGGCAAGGAGAACCTCGGTGCGATCCGGTTCCTGCGTCAGCTGAACGAGGCGGTCTATCGAGACCATCCCGACGTCCAGGTGATCGCGGAGGAGTCGACGGCGTGGCCGATGGTGTCGCGGCCCGTCTATATGGGGGGGCTCGGCTTCGGCATGAAGTGGAACATGGGCTGGATGCACGACACGCTGGATTACATGCAGCAGGAACCGATCTATCGCAAGTATCATCACGACCGCTTGACGTTCTCCATCTGGTACGCGTTCTCGGAAAACTTCGTGTTGCCGCTGTCGCACGATGAAGTCGTCTACGGGAAGCGTTCGCTGATCGGCAGGATGGCGGGCGACGCCTGGCAACAGTTCGCGAATCTGCGTGCGCTCTATGGATACATGTGGGCGCACCCGGGAAAGAAGCTGCTGTTCATGGGCGGCGAGTTTGCCCAGTCACGCGAATGGGATCACGATGCGGCGCTTGAATGGTCATCGCTCGATGAGCCGTTGCACGCGGGCGTCCGGCGCTTCGTGGGCGACCTCAATGCGTTGTATCGAGCGGAGCCGGCGCTGCATCAGATCGACTTTGCGAACGCAGGGTTCGAGTGGATCGACACGCGCGATGCGGAATTCAGCGTCATCGCGTTCCTGCGCAAGGGACGCGCGGATGCCGTCCCGGTGCTCGTCGTTTGCAATTTCACCCCGGTCCCCCGCACCAACTACATGCTCGGCGTACCGCAGGCCGGCTACTGGCGCGAGATCCTGAACGGCGACGCGACCATTTACGGGGGCAGCGGAATGGGCAACCTCGGCGGCGTGCACTCCGCGCCGGTGCCTGCGCACGGACGGTTTCATTCGCTTGCGCTGACGCTTCCGCCGCTCGCGACGACATACTTCCGGCTGGAAGCGTGAGCGTCATGCCCGAGCGAACGCCACCGCGCGCTGCCGCACCCGCCGTCGAGGGACGCGCGCGAGCGGTCATCGAAGGCATCACACCGCACGTCGACCACGGCCGCTTTGCGGTCAAGCGGGTCGTGGGTGACCGTGTCGATGTTGAAGCGGATTGCTTCGCCGACGGCCACGACATCGTCGCTTGCACGCTGCGCGTTGCGCCCGGCGACCAAGGCGAGTGGAAGGAAACCCGGATGAGAGCGCTCGGCAACGACCGTTGGCGCGCGACGTTCACGGTGGGCGAGATCGGGCGATATCGATACTCGATCGCCGCATGGGTCGACCCGTTCCTGTCCTGGCGCCATGATTTCGCGCGACGTGCCGATGGCGAAGACATTCGCGTCGCGGCACGTGTGGGTGCGGATCTCGTCCAGGCGACAGCGACACGGGCACAGCAGTCGGACGCTCCGCTGCTGCAGGAATTCGCGCGCCGCTTGCGCAGCACCACGGACGTCGACGTGTTGCGGGTCACGGGGCTGGACGAGACATTGCACGAGATCGCCGATCGTTATCCCGACCGGCGCTTCGAGACGGTTTACCCGACCGAGTTCCCGCTTGTCGTCGATCCGGTGCGCGCCACCTACTCGACCTGGTACGAAATGTTTCCACGCTCTGCATCGGCCACACCCGGCTTGCACGGCACGTTCCAGGACTGCGAGGCCCGCCTTGCTTACGTCGCGCAAATGGGCTTCGACGTTTTGTACCTGCCGCCGATCCACCCAGTCGGGCGCGTGCGGCGCAAGGGACCCAACAACACGCTGTCCGCGTCAGCGGACGACGTAGGCAGTCCGTGGGCGATCGGCGCGGCGGAGGGCGGGCACAAGAGCGTCAATCCCGCGCTCGGCACGCTTGCCGACTTCCGCAGGCTGGTGGCGAGAGCGCGCGAGCTCGGGATCAGCATTGCGCTCGATATCGCGTTCCAATGTGCCCCCGATCATCCTTATGTGACGGAGCATCCGGAATGGTTTCGGCATCGGCCTGATGGCAGCGTCCAGTATGCAGAGAACCCCCCGAAGAAATACCAGGACATCTACCCGTTCAACTTCGAGTCCGACGCGTGGCGCGCGCTATGGGACGAGCTGCACGACGTATTCACGTTCTGGATCGGCGAGGGCGTGCACATCTTCCGGGTCGACAATCCTCACACCAAGCCGTTCGCGTTCTGGGGGTGGGTGATCGCGCGCGTAAAGCGCGATCACCCCGAGGTCATATTCCTGTCGGAAGCGTTCACGCGGCCAAAGGTCATGCACCGTCTCGCGAAGGTCGGCTTCACGCAGTCGTACACGTATTTCACGTGGCGCAACACGAAGCGCGAATTGACCGAATACTTCACCGAGCTCACGCAAAGCCCGGGCAGCGATTATTTCCGCCCGAATTGCTGGCCGAACACGCCCGACATTCTTCCGGAATCCTTGCAGATCGACGGTCGGGCCGCCTTCATGGCGCGCCTCGTGCTCGCGGCGACGCTGTGCGGCAACTACGGAATCTACGGGCCTGCATTCGAGCTGATCGAGAACCAACCTCGCGAGCCGGGAAGCGAGGAGTACCTCGACTCGGAGAAGTATCAGCTACGGGAGTGGGATCTGGCGCGGCCGGACAGTCTCGCGCCGTTCATCGAACGCGTGAACGCTGGCCGTCGCGATAACCCTGCGTTGCAGAACGGAGGCCGTCTCGCGTTCGTCGACATCGACAATGATTCGCTCATCGCGTACGCGCGGATCGACGCCACCGACGCGAACGCGGTGCTCGTGATCGTCAACCTCGACCCGCATCACGCGCAGTCCGGCTGGGTCACGCTCGATCTCGAGCTGCTCGGCATCGACGGTGATCGTCCGTTCCAGGTGCACGACCTGCTGACCGACGCGCGTTACATGTGGAACGGTCCGCGCAACTACGTGCTGCTCGATCCGCAGCAGGTGCCGGCGCATGTGTTCCGCGTACGGCACCGCACGCGCACCGAGCGCGATTTCGACTACTTCCTCTGACGGCCCGGCGTGCTGGACGACACCGCCCCGGTCGCCGTCGTCGCACCCGCTGCTGCCACAGCGGGCGATACGTCCCGCTGGTACAAGGACGCCATCATCTACCAGCTGCACATCAAGGCGTTCTTCGACTCCAACGACGACGGCGTCGGCGACTTTCACGGTCTTGCCGAGAAGCTCGACTACATCAAGGACCTCGGCGTCAACACGATCTGGCTGCTGCCGTTCTACCCGTCGCCGCTGCGCGACGATGGGTACGACGTGGCCGATTACCGGAATGTGCATCCGCTGTACGGCACGCGCGGCGATTTCCACCATTTCGTGCGTGAGGCGCATCGGCGCGAGCTTCGCGTCATCACCGAGCTGATCGTCAATCACACGTCCGACCAGCATCCCTGGTTCCAGGCGGCACGGCGAGCTCCCAAGGGGTCGCGGAAGCGTAACTACTACGTGTGGAGCGACGACCCGAAGAAGTACGCCGGCACGAGAATCATCTTCACCGACACCGAGCGTTCCAACTGGACGTGGGACGAGGTCGCGCAGGCGTACTACTGGCACCGGTTCTTCAGCCATCAGCCGGATCTCAACTTCGACAATCCGCAGGTGCTGAAGGCCATCTACCGCGTCATGCGCTTCTGGCTCGACATGGGCGTCGACGGCTTTCGTCTCGATGCGATCCCCTACCTCTGCGAGCGCGAGGGCACGAACAACGAGAACCTGCCCGAAACCCACGCGGTGCTGCGCCAGCTCCGCGCGATGATCGATGCCAATTATCCGGACGTGCTGCTGCTCGCGGAGGCGAACCAATGGCCCGAGGACGT
>JBKPOL010000138.1:0-8602 GCA_046733075.1 Pseudomonadota bacterium
CGTCGTCGAAGTTCGGCGCAGGCGACGTACCTTCATCGATGCCGCGCGTGAAGTCGCGAACGAGGAGCCGGAACGCCATCAATCGATGATCGCGACTGTCGCGAAACGGCGTGTACTGCGACGGCGTGGGAAGCGGCTGCAATGCGGAGCCATGGCGGCTGCCGACGACGACGCCATCTTCCATTGGATTGGGTCCCGGTTGCTCGGCCATCAGCGTTCCCTCGCTGCCCATCACGGCAATCCTCGCGCCGCGGGCGGGCGTTGCCGCGAACGAAGCGACCATCGTCGCGGTGCCGCCATGCGCGAATTCCAGGGTGAACGTAAACGCATCGTCCGTTTCCGCCGTGACCGTGCGACCTGTGGCGGGGTCGATGACGTCGGGTCGCAGCTTGAGAAGGCGGCCGCTTCCGGCGGTGACATCGCCGAACCAGTGACGCAACCCGTCGATGTAGTGGGAACCGAGCGCGCCGAGGATGCCGCCGCCGTCCGCACGACGCGCCATCCACGACAGCGGCCGCGGCTCGCGCGTTGTGTAGCGATCGAGGAAGAGCTCGAGCGTGCAGAGCTGGAAGCGGCCGATGTATCCGTCGCTGACGAGCTGCTTGATGAACGCCCGCTGCGGCGTATGCCGAAACTCGTGCCCGACCATCGCCGTCTTGCCGGCGTCGCGCGCAGCCTGCGCCATTGCGCGCCCGCGTGCCATGTCTAACGCGAACGGTTTTTCGCAGAGGACATGCTTGCCGGCTTCGAGCGCGGCGATCGAAAGCACGTCGTGGGCAGAGGGGGGCGTAACGATGCCGACGGCGGAAATGTCATCGCGGCTGATCAGCTCCAGAGGATCCGAATGGATGTCCCGGATGCCGAGCGCGTCCGCCGCTTTGCGCGCCTTCTGGCCGTCGCGGCTGCAGAGTGCCACCACTTCCCAACCCTCGGATACGAAGGCCGGAACGTAGACCTGCGCGCCGAAGCCGACGCCGATGATGCCGACCCGCCGATTCAATGCAGTCATTTGTTCCTCCTTCGTACCTGGTTTCCGATGCGGTGCCTTCGCGCGAGACGGAACGCGATCCTAATCGCGCATGAGCTCGGGCAGCCAGAGCGCGAGCTGCGGAAAGAAGAGCACCAGCAAGAGGCCGATCACCTGCAGCACCATGAACTGCATCATGCCGGCGTAGATGTCCTTGAGCGGCCAGTCCGGGACGACGCCCTTAAGGAAATAGGCGGACAGTGCCACCGGTGGCGAGAGCCATGCGGTTTGCAGGCACACGGCGACCAGCGTGCAGAACCAGACGAGGTTGATGCCGAGTTTCGTGACGAGCGGGAGCAGGATCGGCACGACGATCAGCACGATCGGCACCCATTCGAGGGGCCAGCCGAGCACGAATATGATCGCGAGGATCAGGAGCAGCATGATCGTCGGCGAAAACGACAGCTGCAGCAGTGACTCGGCGATCAGGTTCGCACTGCCGAGCCGCGAGAAGACGGCGCCGAAATAGTTCGATGCAGCGACCAGCAGCAGGATCATGCACGACACCTCGAGCGTCGCGTACACCGCCTTCTGAAACCCTTGCCAGGACATCTTGCGGTAGATCAGCGTCAGCACGAGGACGGCAAAAGCGCCGACCGCGCCGGCATCGGTCGGCGTCGCAATGCCCGCGAGGATCACGCCGAGGGTGGCCAGGATTACGACGACGATCGGCGCGATGCCGAGGATGAGCTCCTTGACCACGATGCCGAACGACGCCGCACGTTCCTCCATTGGCAATGCGGGCCCGAGCGAAGGATTGAGAAAGCTGCGGACGAGCGCGTAAACGATGTAGAGCGAGGAGAGGAGCAACCCTGGAATGATCGCAGCCGCGAAGAGGTCGGTCGCGGGGACGCCAACCACCGGTCCCATCACGATCAGCATGACCGACGGCGGAATGAGAATCCCCAGGGTTCCGCCGGCGGTGATGACGCCTGCGGACAGTCGCACGTCGTACCCGCTGCGTTTCATCGCCGGAGCGGCCATCACCCCGAGCAGCGTGACCGACGAGCCAACGATGCCGGTGGCAGCGGCGAAGATCGTCGCGGTGATCAGGACGGCCAGGTAGAGCGAGCCCCGCAACGATGCGAACAGCAGCTGCACGCCGCGGAACAGGCGCTCCATGAGGCCCGACTGCTCGAGCAGATACCCCATGAACAGGAAGAATGGCACCGACGCGAGCGTTGGGTCGCGCATCACGGCGAAGAATTGCAGCTGCATCAGGTACAGCGACAAATCGCCGAGCGCGAGGTAGCCGAACAGCATCGCGATCGCGATCAGGGTGAAAGCGATCGGGAAGCCGACGAAGATCGCCGCGAACAGGACGACGAGCGCGACGATGCCGATCCATTCCGGCTTCATGACGCCATGTCCCGACCGGAGGCGGACGCTTCGCCACCTCGCATGATCACCTGCAAGCTCTTGATCACCTCGGATGCGCCTTGCACGATCAGAAGTGCCGCCGTTACCGGCATGACGAACTTGAACGGCCACACGATCGGCAGCCAGGGACTGGTGACGATTCGCTCGTTCTGCTGATAGGACTTCCAGAAGTATTCGGCGCCGAGCTTCAGGAACACCACCATCGCAGGCAGGAAGAACAGCATGTAGCACGCGATGTCCACCCACGCCTGGGTGCGCGGCGACCATTCCGCGTAGAACGTATCGGTGCGGATGTGACCACCCCGCTGCAGCGTCCACGCAGATCCGAGCATGAAGAACGTGCCATACAGCATGAACGTCATGTCGTAGGCCCATACGGTGGGGGCGTCGAACGCATAGCGGGCCGTCACCTCGTACACGAGCGATGCGACCATCGGCACGATGAGCCAGGCGGTCAGGCGCCCGACTGCGCGCGTGATCGCATCCAGGACGCGCGTCAATCCGTTGCCAGGTATCGGTCGATCAGTCATCGTCTGCCCCTGAATGCGCACGGAGCCCGGCGCACCGCCGCGAGGGGCGGTGCGCGCAGGCTCCTGCGCCTTTGACGCTACTTGGCGGGCGTCGCGAGGGCCGCGTTGCCCAGGTTGGAGTACAGGTCGAGGATCTTCGTCCAGTACGGCACGACGGTCTTCGCAAAGTTGCGCTGTGAGTCGAGCACTTCCTTGAAGAAGGCGTCCTTCTGCGCGTAGCGATCGAGCACGACGTTCGTTGCTCGGACGAACTGCGGGAAGAAGTCCTTTGGCGTGTCGTGAATCTCGACCTTGAAGTCGTTCCGGAGCTTCACGATCGCCTGCGCGTTGCGATAGACGTTGTACGTGTACGTCTCGGTCATCGACGCCATCGCTGCGGTCCGGATCATTTCCTGCAGATCCGGCGTGAGCTTGTCCCAGACGCTCTTGTTGATCAGGATCTCGCCAATGTCCGTCGACTGATGAAGCCCCTGCAGGTAATAGTGCTTCCAGACCGTCTGCAGGCCGAGGTTCATGTCGTCCGCGGGCCCGATCCATTCGGCCGCATCGATAACGCCGCGCTGCGCCGACGTCACGATTTCCCCGCCTGGAAGCGCTACGGCCGACACTCCCATCTCTTTGAAGATTTCACCCGTGATGCCCGGTGGCGCACGGTACTTCATCTTCTTGAAATCCTCGGTGGCCGCAATGGGACGCTTGAACCAGCCGAGCGGATCGGGTCCCATCGGCTGCACGAAGATGGGTTCGACGTTGACCTTGAGGACGTCACGATAGAGCTTTCGGTAGAGGTCGTAGCCGCCGCCTTCGAAAATCCACGCGACGTGCGATAGCTGGTCGAGACCCACGCCCGCGCCCGCCATCGGGTTCGAAAACAAGCCGGCCGCTGCGTTCTTGCCCGACCAGTAGTGCGTCCACGCGTACCCTCCCTCGACGACGCCCTTGTCGACGGCATCCAGAATCTCGAACGCGGATACGACGGCGCCATCGGGCAGCATTTCCATCTTGACGCGGCCGGCCGACATCTTGTCGACGCGGTCGCCCATCCGCTTCAACAGCTCGAAGTAGATGCTTGCCGACGGAACGGCCGTCTGGATGCGAATGCGAACCGGTGTCTGCGCATGGGCCGTGCCGCAAAGCATTGCGAACGCGGCAGCGGCAGCAACCGCGCCGCGAACGAAAGAACGACGCAACATGGAGCCTCCTTGAGATCTATGGACCGCGAGCGATCCGCCGAGACCCGTCGAAGGAGGCGCGGTCGACGAGGGCCGGGGCGAAGCGTTTCGCGCGTGACACGATAGGCGATTTGCGGCGAGGGCGCCATCCTTTCGCCCGCGTCACAAGCCGCCGCCGCCTGGACTCAAGTGCGCGCTTGCTCTGGCCCTAGCCGCCGCAGGTGCGCCGCGTCAAAATGCCGGTTTCGATCTCACGCAAGGACGCCTGCGATGAACACGATGACGGAATCCCGGAACCTGGCCGTGCAGGGTCGGCAGAAGATGACGCCCTCGGAGGCGTTCGTGGAGACACTCGTCGCGCAGGGCGTCACCAAAGTCTTCGGCATCGTCGGGTCCGCCTACATGGATGCGCTCGACCTGTTTCCGCAGGCCGGCATCCGCTTCATTTCGGTCGCGCATGAGCAAGGCGGCGGCCACATGGCCGATGGTTACGCGCGGGTCACCGGCCGACACGGCGTGTGCATCGCACAGAATGGACCGGGCATCACGAACTTTGTCACGTCGACGGCTGCCGCGTATTGGGCCCACTCGCCGGTCGTCGTGGTGACACCCGAGACGGGCTCGATGACGCTCGGACTCGGCGGATTCCAGGAAACCGAGCAGCTGCCGATCTTCTCGAAGATCACCAAGTACCAGGCGCACGTCAACAACCGCGCGCGGATGGCCGAACTCACCGGCCGTGCGTTCGATCGCGCGATGCTCGAGATGGGTCCCACCCAGCTCAACATCCCGCGGGACTTTTTCTACGGTGACATCGAGTGCGAGATTCCGCATCCGCTCGCGATCGAGCGCGGCGCCGGTGGCGAGCAGAGCCTCGACCAGGCGGCAGCGCTGCTCGCGAAGGCGCAGTTCCCGGTCATTCTCGCAGGCGGCGGCATCATCATGGGCGACTCGCAGGCGGACGCGGTGGCGCTCGCCGAATTGCTCCAGGCGCCGGTGTGCGTGAGCTACCTCCACAACGATGCGTTTCCGTCTCGTCATCCGTTGTGGTGCGGGCCGCTCGGCTACCAGGGCTCCAAGGCGGCGATGAAATTGATTGCGCGCGCCGATGTGGTGCTCGCACTCGGCACCCGTCTCGGACCGTTCGGAACGTTGCCGCAGCATGGCCTCGACTACTGGCCGAAGCAGGCGCAGATCATCCAGATCGATGCTGACGCGAAAATGCTCGGATTGGTGAAGCCTATCTCCGTCGGCATCTGTGGCGACGCCGGCGCAGCGGCGCGCGCACTCGTCGCACGTCTGCAAGGCAAGGATCTCGCGTGCACCGGCAATCGGGATTCTCGCCTCGCGTCTCTGCGCGATGAAAAGCGCGCGTGGGAAAGCGAGCTCGACGGGTGGACGCACGAGAAGGATCGCTGGTCGGTGGAAGTGAGTGCGCAATCGAGCCACATGCACCCGCGCCAGATGTTGCGCGAGCTGGAGCGCGCGATGCCCGAAGGTGCGATGGTGTCGACCGACATCGGCAACATCTGCTCCGTGTCGAACAGCTACCTGCGCTTCGACCGTCCGCGCTCGATGTTCGCCGCGATGAGCTTTGGCAATTGCGGTTATGCGTTCCCGACGATCGTCGGCGCCAAGGTCGGTGCGCCGGATCGTCCTGCGATCGCGTATGTCGGTGATGGCGCCTGGGGAATGAGCTTCGGCGAACTGCAGACGTGCGTGCGGGAAGAAATCCCGGTGACCGCCGTCGTGTTCAACAACGGTCAGTGGGGAGCCGAGAAAAAGAATCACGTCGATTTCTATGCGAATCGCTTCATCGGCGTGAACCTCGACAGGCAGCCGTCGTGGGCGGCGGTTGCGAAGGCGATGGGCGCGGAGGGGGTTCGTGTCGAGAAGACCTCGGACGTCGGGCCCGCGCTTCGCGACGCAGCGCACGCGCAACGCGAGGGCCGCACCACGGTGCTCGAGATGATGGTCACACGCGAGCTTGGTGACCCATTCCGGCGCGATGCGTTGTCGTTGCCGGTGCGTCACCTGGCCAAGTACAAGGCGACCGCGGCCAAGGAGGCAGTCATCTGAATCGGCGCTCGAGGCTCGAACAGCCCACTCGAGCAAGGTGAGGCATCGGAACCGGACTGCCCGCCGGTGAGCGTTCGGTAGAATCGACGGTCTCCACTTTCGAAGTGACGCGATTGGCCGTTGTACCGAAACCTGCTGACGTTGTCGTGACCGCGCCGGCCGCAGACGCCGCGGACCGCATACGCGAAAACGTACGCGAAGTCGTGTCCAGCGTGGTCGCGCGCGCACGGGCGGCGCAGGCCGTGGCAGATCGATGGACGCAGGCCGACGCGGACGAGGCCGCGACGGCGGCGGGATGGGCGATCGTCGAACCATCCCGCAACCGCGCCCTCGCTGAGCTCGCCGTGCGCGACACGGGTCTGGGCAACGTCGCCGACAAGATGGCCAAGAACCGCCGGAAGACGATGGGGCTGCTGCGCGATCTGCAGGATGCGCGCTCCGTCGGCGTCATCAGCGAGGATCGCGACCGCGGCCTGATCGAGATCGCGCGTCCCGTTGGTGTCGTGGCCGCCATCACGCCATCCACCAATCCGGCGGCGACGCCTGCGAACAACATCATCAATGCGCTGAAAGGGCGCAACGCAATCGTCATTGCGCCATCGCCCAAGGGACAGTCCACGCTCGACCTTCTTCTGCGCTATGTGCACGCGGAGCTCGATCGCATCGGAGCAGCACGCGATCTCGTCATGCACCTTCCCCCGCCGGTGACCCGCGAGAAGACGTTCGAGCTGATGCGTCAGGCGGACCTCGTCGTTGCGACCGGCTCGGCGACGAACGTGCGCGCCGCGTACGAAAGCGGCACGCCGGCGGTTGGTGTCGGCGTGGGCAACGTGGCGGTGATCGTCGACGAAACTGCCGACATCGCCGATGCCGCGGCGAAGATCGCGCGCTCGAAGACGTTCGACAACGCCACCAGTTGCTCATCCGAGAACAGCGTCATCGCGGTGGAAGGCATTGCCGACGCGTTGCTGGCGGCGCTCACTCACGAGGGCGGCGTTCTTCTCGACGCGGGGGAGACGGCGCAGCTCGAGCGCGCGATGTTCGCGGGCGGCAAAGTCTCGCCCGCAGTCGTTGCCCAGTCTACGGGGGTGATCGCGGAACGCGCGGGACTCACGCGAACCGCCGTCCGCAACGCGCGCTTCCTCGTCGTGAATGAAGTGGGCGTGGGACGCGAGCATCCGTTTTCGCGCGAAAAGCTGTCGCCCGTGCTCGCGTTCTATCGGGCGCCGGACTTCGCCTCAGCGCGTGCGCGAGCCATCGAGTTGCTGCGCTACCAGGGCGCAGGGCACTCGATCGGCCTGCATACGCGCACGTCGGACCGGGCGCTGGAGCTTGGCCTGTCGCTCCCGGTATGCCGCGTCATCGTCAATCAGGCGCATTGCTTCGCGACGGGCGGCAGCTTCGACAACGCCTTGCCGTTCTCCCTGTCGATGGGCTGCGGAACGTGGGGCGGCAACAGCATCTCCGACAACCTCGGTTATCGGCACTTCCTGAACATCACGCGCGTCGTCACGCCGTTTCCGCCGGGGCGGCCCATCAGTGAGCCGACCGAAGCTGACCTCTTCGGTGCCTATCGCGCGAGGCATGGCGCGTAAGTTGGCCCACGCGGGGAGCGGCGACGCTGTCCGCGATCCCGGAATGGCAACGTTTCGCGCTGTCATCGATCGGTATGCGACGGTGCAGCCCGACGCACCGTTCCTGATTGCGCCCGAGCCGTCCTCCGAGCTGACCTGGGGCGACCTGCGTGACCGCTGCCGCCGCTTTGTCGCGTTGCTCCATGCACACCATGTGGATCCGGGGTCCACCGTTTCGTTCATGCTCGAGAACGGGGTGAGCGCGGCAACGGTATTCCTTGGCGCGATGTACGGCGGCTTCGTCGTGTCGCCGGTCAACCTGCTCGCACAGGATGCGCAACTCGAGTACACGCTGGTGCATTCCGACACGCGGCTCGTGTTTGCAAGCGAAAAGAATGGTCCGCGCCTGCAGCGGATCAAACGCGCAACGGGTGCGGCGTTCGAGATCCGCACCGTCGATATCGATGGCATCGAAATGCCCGGCGCGGCCTCCGCCGTTCCTGCGTCCTGCGGATCCAACGACGCTGCAATGCTGATGTATACCTCCGGCACGACCGGGCAGCCGAAGGGCGCGCTGCTTTCGCACGCCAACATGCTTGCAGCCGGACGCGCCGTGACCGCGTCGCTGGCGCTGACCGCCGCCGACCGCGTGCTGTCGTCGCTACCGCTCTATCACATCAACGGCCAGTGCATCGCAACCGTCTCGCCGCTCGTGTCGGGCGGAAGCATCGTGATGCCGCACCGTTTCAGCGTGTCGCAGTGGTGGTCTCTCGTCGAACAGCACTGGCCGACGTGGCTCAACGTGGTGCCGACGATCATCGCGTACCTGCTGAATGGACC
>JBKPOL010000139.1:0-8316 GCA_046733075.1 Pseudomonadota bacterium
CTCTACGAGTTCACGTCGAGTCCGCTGACGTCGCGCCCCTGGGAGAATCCCGAGGCCGCCGAGCGCGAAAACGCAGACGTCGTCCCCGGCACGCTCGTGGGGGCGCGCCAGTTTGGATTGATTCGGCTGACCGGGCCGGCGAAGGCGCGCCTGATCGCACTCGAAAGCTACGACCAGAAGGGCACGCTCCTCTGGCGCCACGAGCTGCGTCCGCAGGACCTCAAATTGCCGCGCCGCTGACCCGACGAGCATAAGCATGGACGACGGGAATTCACGGCACGCGCGCTGCTTCCAGCAGATCCACATCGACGCCGCGCGAAACTCGACGGACGACTTCAATCCTTTCCACGAGCCGCGCAAATGCGGCCGCATCCGCGGGAACCCCTATGCCGGCGCGATCGTGCTTGGCTTTCAGCTCGAGCAATTGCTGGAGCACGAGGTCGACATCCACCGCGACCTGCACGGCGAGCGCGACTTCATCGCGCAGCATGGGTTGCATTACAGCAATTACCAGCTGACGTTCGCCGATGCGCTCCTGCCCGGCGAGCCATTCGGTATCGAGATCAAACCGACGATTACGCGCACCGATCCTCCCTCGCTTGCGAACCGCGTGTTGATCCGAAAGGACACGGGCGTCGTGATGACCGGTCACAAGCGCGAAACGACCGAGCCGCTCTGCCTGCGCGCCCGGACCTTCGCTTCGCTTCCCGATCTGCGCACCGCGGCCGATCGGGCGTTCCTTCCCGGCACACTCTGCTTTCTGAAGCGGAAGTACATGAACACCGGCAACGCTAAGAACTTCGCTGCGGGATCGTTGTGCGACCAGGGCTATTACTTCGACGAACTCGAGGACCGGGTGCACTTTCCTGAGATGTTCCCGGTCGCGCTCCTGTCGTGTGCGCTCCTCGAGAAGGCGATGAAGGAGCGGCACGACTTCATGACCGATCCCATGGTGTACATGAGCCATCGGATCTGCGTCGACCGCCGGGTGAACCGCGGCCTGCGCAGCAATGACGTGCTTCACATCCTTGTCGAGGGGCCCGACGCCGTGGTGAGCGAGGCGGGGCTCGGGAAGACGGGCATTGCGAGGGTCGCGTTTCGCGCGTTCGGCGTCGTGAGCGACGGGCAGACGCTCTACCGGGCGGAAGTCGAGATGGCGCCGCTACAATCGATCGTGGGCGCGCGCGGCAGCACACTCTGACGTGATCGTGCTCAAAGCGGCGTGGGTCATCGCGTGCATCGCCGCGAGCGCCGCGGCGATTGCCGACGACAAACCGTCGACGCAGCTCGACCCGTTCGCGCAGGCGACCGATGGTGATCCGGCATGCGCTGCGCGTACGCCGCCTTTGCTCACGCCGCAGGAAGCACAGGCGGAAGGGCATGCGCGGGTCGAGCGCGGTACGCGATGCGCGATGGAAGGCAAGTGCGAACCGGGAGGCGCTTACCGGCGCGACGCGGAAATCAACGAGCGCGTTCGCGCGGCTATTGCGAGCGACCGGCGCTTCGCGGGCACGTCCATCTGGCTCACGACGTCCCGCAAGTGGGTGACGCTGCAAGGGTGCGTGCATAAGGCGGCACAACGGCGATCGCTGGTCGATCTCGTCCGCAAGTCACGCGACGTCGAGCGCGTGTTCGACGAACTGACCATTGCAGCGCAACGCGCTGCACCGCCACGCCACCGCTAGCGCCGAGTTCACCGGCTCAGTCGCGAGTTCAATTGAGAATGGTTATCATTCATATTACCACTTACTCCCCCCGGAGCGCCCGATGATCAAGAGTCTTGCTGCGGCGGCCTGCCTGGCGCTCGCGCTGGCCACGCCGGCGTATGCCGCCGGCGAACCCGATTTCACGGTCACCCTCAAGGATCATCGATTCACCCCGTCGGAGATTCGCATTCCCGCGAACGTGAAAGTGCGGCTCGTGATCGACAACCAGGACGCGGCACCCGAGGAGTTCGACAGCCACGCGCTCAATCGGGAGAAGGTGATTCCTGGCCGATCCAAGGGGTTCGTGTTCGTCGGACCGCTCGCCCCCGGACGTTATCCGTTCATGGGCGAGTTCAACGCCGCGACCGCGCAGGGCGTGGTGGTCGCTGAATGAGACGCGTACCGCAATGCCTGATGGCGGCGACGCTCGCTTCCTTGCCCGCACTTGTCGGGGCCGCGGACCCCGACGAGTACGTCGTGATGCCCGGCGTCGAATATGGGGAACGGGAGATCGAACTGCGTCTCGGCACCGCGTCCAAGTCGGGTGAGCCCCGGGAGTCTGCGGGATCGATTGCGTTCGGCTACGGTGCGACCCCATGGTGGTTCACGGAGGTGTACGCGAAGTTCAATCGGGACAACGGGCAGTCGACCCGCTTCGACGCATTCGAATGGGAGAACAAATTCCAGGTGACCGAGCCGGGCCAGTACTTCCTCGATCTCGGCTTCTTGGTCGAGATCGAGTTTCCGCACGAGCGCGCCGAAGGCTACGAGCTCCGCATCGGACCCCTGCTGCAAAAGGATTTCGGGCAGATCCAGGTCAACTTCAATCCGCTGCTCGAGCGCCACTTCCACTCGGACGAACCGCAAACCACGGAGCTCGGCTACCAGTGGCAGATCAAGTACCGGTGGCGCCCTGAATTCGAATTCGGCGCTCAGGGCTTCGGGGAGGTCGGCAAGTGGAACGACTGGTCCCCGGGCCGCGAACAGGAGCACATCCTCGGCCCCGCGATCTTCGGCAAGCTGGCGCTCGGCGGACGTAACGTTCTCAAATACAACGCCGCCGTGCTGTTCAAGGCATCGAGCGCCGCGCCGGATCACACGCTGCGCGCGCAACTGGAGTACGAATTCTGACCGCGCCGCAGTGACCGCGCGTTCCCCGCGGCTCGTTGTACCCCGACGACACTCGTTATATCGGCGCGTCGGCCTCCGACGTCGACTCGCGTTTGCCGTCGACCCGCTGCGCGGGGCCACGCCGGCCGCTGGCGATCGGCCTCATTGAACACTCTCGACACCCGCCGCATCGGCGCGTCGGCCTCCTGCGACTCACGCGCCGCCGCGCCCTTCGGGTCTCGGCTCGGCTGCGCCTCGCCCGGCGCATTCGTCGCTACTCCTCCTCATGCCGCCGATGCTTCGCATACTCCGTCGCGAGCTGGCTCTGCAGGTTGGGCGGCGCCTGCTCGTAGTGCGACAGCGACATCGTCCATGCGCCGTGCCCCCCGGTCATCGACTTGAGTCGCGCCGCATAGCCGTCGAGCTCCGATAACGGCGCGAGGCCGTTCACAGCGAGCATCTCGCCCTGCATGGTCTGCGTTCCCGTCACCTGTCCGCGTCGCGACGAGAGATCGCCGGTAACGTCGCCCATCGTATGCGCGGGGCAATTGATCTCGACGCCGACGATCGGCTCCAGCACGATCGCCTTCGCCTTGGCGATCGCGTCGAGGAAGGCCTTGCGTCCGGCAGAAACGAACGCGACCTCCTTCGAATCGACCGGATGATATTTGCCGTCGTAGACGATGACGCGCACATCCTGCATCGGGAATCCCGCCACCGGACCTGCGGTCAACACCTGTTCGACGCCTTTCTGAACCGCGGGTATCAGCGTATTCGGAATTGCGCCGCCCTTCACCTGATCGACGAACTCGAAGCCCGTGCCGCGGGGCAGTGGCTCGATGCGCAGGAACACTTCACCGAACTGCCCTGCACCACCGGTCTGCTTCTTGTGCCGATGATGCCCTTCCGCCTTGGCCGTGACCGTCTCGCGGTACGGAACGCGCGGCGGGCGCGTTTCGACTTCGAGCTTGAACTGGCTCGCCATCCGCTCGAACACCGAGCGCAAATGCAGGTCGCCGAGCCCGCGCAACACGGTTTCGTTCACGTTGGGATCATTCGAAACGACGAGCGTCGGATCCTCGGCGATCATCTTGTGGAGCACGTCCGAAATCCGCTGCTCGTCACCGCGCCGCTTGGGCGTGATCGCGAAGCCGTGCATCGGCACGGGAAATTCCACGGGCCGCATATGGATCTGGTCCTCGTCGTGCGAGTCGTGCAGCACGCAGTCGAACACGATCTCGTCGACCTTCGCGACCGCCGCCAGATCGCCAGGCACCACGCGGTCGACCTCGACGTGCTTCGCGCCCTGCAGCATGAACAGGTGGCCCACCTTGAAAGCCTTGCGCCCGTCGCCGACGAAGAGCTGCGTGTCGCGCGTGATCGTGCCCTGGTGCACGCGGAACACGCCGACCTTGCCGACGAACGGGTCCATGACCACCTTGAAGACGTGCGCGAGCACGTGGAGCTTCGGATCGGGCTGCGATGCGAACTCGACGGCGTTGGCGCCTTCGCCCTTGGTGAACAGGGGCGCGTTTCCCTCCGACGGATTCGGCGCGAGCTTCACCAGCACGTCGAGCAGTTCGCCAACGCCGGCACCGCTGCGGGCGGAGACGAAGCACACCGGCACGAGATGGCCTTCACGCAACGCCTTCTCGAAGGGAGCGTGCAACTGGGCGGGCTCGATCTCGCCCTGCTCGAGGTACAGCGACATCAGCTCCTCGTCGACTTCGACGACCTGGTCGACAAGCGCGCGATGCGCATCCTCCACCGACGAGAAATCCGCGTCGCCGGAGGGATTGAAGAAGCAGTCGACGACGCGCTTCCCGCCGTCTGCCGGAAGGTTGATGGGAAGGCACTCCTTGCCGAACGCGCTCTGCACCGAGGCGAGCACGGCGGGCAAGTCGACGTTCTCGGCGTCGATTCGATTGACGATGACGAGGCGACACAGCTTGCGCGCCGCCGCCCACTCCATCATCCTCGCAGCAATCATCTGCGGACCCGCCGATGCATTGACGACGACCGCCGCGGTCTCCACCGCCGCAAGCGCGCCGATCGACTGGCCGATGAAGTCGGGAAACCCCGGAGTGTCGATCAGATGAATCCGCGTGCCGCCCGTCTCGACATGCATCAGCGATGCGCGCAGCGAATGCTGATAACTCTTCTCGAGCGCATCGAAATCGCTGACCGTCGTGCCTCGCTCCACGCTGCCTGCGGCCGCGATCGCGCCCCCCTTGGCGAGCAGCGCCTCGGCAAGCGTCGTCTTGCCTGCCGCCCCGTCACCCACCAAAGCTACAGTACGGATGTTCTCCGTTGCGAACTGCCCCATGGTCGTCTCCTCCGTCGAATGAGGCGAATTTACCGCCGAAGCAGGGAACTGTCAGCCTTATGAGCGTTTGTCCTACCGCGCAGACGGCGGAGGACCGACAGAACCCGTGTCTTGGCGGTGCGAGCATGGGCGTCGTGTTGGCGCACCTGTCCCCGCCGATCGGTTTGTCACGCTCCGCGCGGAAAATCGCCCAGGAGCCGCTCGCGTTCGCATCGCAAACGCTCCGCACATTCCGCGCGAACCAGGGCCTGCTCCTCGCCGGTGCCGTCGCCTACTACACGCTCCTTTCTATCGTGCCGCTGATGATCATCCTGGTGATCATTTTGTCGCACGTCGTCGAAGCGGATCAGTTGATGGCGACGCTCCAGCGGTACCTCGAGATCGTCGTGCCGGGTCAATCCGCGCCGCTGGTCGATGAGCTCAGGGCGTTCATCGCGCATCGTGAGGTGATTGGATGGACCCTTGCGGTGACGCTGGTGTTCTTCAGTTCGCTCGCGTTCTCCGTGCTCGAGAACGCGTTGTCGGTCATCTTCTATCACCGGGTGCTCGCCAAGCGGCGGGCTTTCATGGTCTCCGTGCTGATTCCCTACCTCTACATCCTTCTGCTCGGCATTGGCCTCCTCGTCGTGACGATCGTCGCGGGCGCGCTGCAGTCGTTCGCGCAGACGACGGTCGACTTTCTCGGCCACGACCTGCCGATGTCCAATGTCTCGCGCATGCTGTTGTACCTGATCGGCATCGGCGGCGAGGTGCTCGTCCTCGCGTCGATCTACTTCGTAATGCCCGTCGGCCGGCTATGCTGGCGGCACGCGCTGATCGGCGGAGTCAGCGCCACGTTGCTGTGGGAGATCTCGCGACACGTCCTCGTGTGGTATCTCGCCACGCTGTCGCAAGTTCGCACCGTCTACGGATCGCTGACGACGGCCATCATCGTGTTGCTGACGCTCGAGGTTGCGGCGATCGTACTGCTGCTCGGCGCACAGGTCATCGCCGAGTACGAGCGCATCGAGTGGGAACCCGTTGCGCGGCCGCCGAAACCCATGCATACGCCGTAGCGGACATTCGCACGCCGTGTGAAGCACCGGAAGTGGGGCACCAGGGGCATCACCGTCGGCGGCCGGTGTACCAGGCGAATCGGGACCGGCTACGCGGCAACCTCGACGATGCCGCGCAGCGTTCGCAGCAGCTCGTCTTCCTGATACGGCTTCCCGAGAAAACCGTCGACGCCGAGCTCGGCGGCCCGATTCCGATGCTTGTCCGCGGTGCGTGACGTGATCATGACGATCGGGATGTGCGCGCTCCTGCCGTCGCTCTTCATCGTCTTCGCGAACTCGAAGCCGTCCATCCGCGGCATTTCAATGTCCAGGAGGATTGCGTCGGGCGTGTGGTCGGTCAGGAGCTTGAGCGCATCGACGCCATCGCGCGCGGTGATCACTTCGAATCCTTCGCGCGTAAGCAGGCGCGTGGTGAACTTGCGCACGGTCAGCGAATCGTCGACGACCATCACGAGCTTGCGCTGCGGCCCGGCCGCGGCACTGCGCCGCGGTACGCCGAGACGCTCGTCGGCCGCCGGGTCGTAGCGGATGACGCCCGGCCGCTGCGCGAGCTGCACCGGATTGATGATCAGCACGATCTCTCCGGTACCGAGCACGGTCGCGCCGGAGATCCCCGAAACGCGCGCAAGCTGAGGTCCGATGTTCTTCACGACGACTTCCTGATTCCCGACCATCTCGTCGACGTGAATGGCGGCCGTACCCTGGCCGCTCCGGATCAGGAGCACGGCGTTATAGCGCGAGATGTCGGGAGCCGACGCTCCATCTCCGAGAAGACGCGGCAGGTAATGAAACGGCCACGCACGGCCCTGCCAGTGCACCTCGGTATCGCTGTAGAGCGTGCGCAACACGTCCGGCTTGATCTGTTGCACCTGTTCCACCATGGGCGCCGGAATTGCCCACAGACGTCCGCCGGCGCGTACGAGCACGGCTTGCGCGACCGCGAGCGTCAACGGCAGGAACAGGTTGAAGCGCGTTCCCTTGCACGGCTGCGTGTGTACATCGACCCGTCCGCCGAGCGCGATCACCTCGTTGCGCACGACGTCCATTCCGATGCCGCGGCCGGAGATCTGCGTCACGGTGGAGGCGGTGGAGAAGCCGGGATGGAACAGGCACTCGACGAGTTCGTGGATCGTCGCTTCCGCGTCGGCCTTCAGGAGGCCGAGTGCGACGGCACGCTCGCGCACGCGCTCGAAGTCGATGCCGCGACCATCATCGGTGATCTCGATCGCGATTTCGTTGCCGATCTGCCGCACCGTCAGTGCGACCTCGCCGGTTTCCGATTTGCCGGCGGCAAGGCGCGCCGCACGCGATTCGACGCCGTGGTCGAGGGCGTTGCGCAGCAGGTGCTCGAGCGGTCCGACGAGCTTTTCCAGCACCGAACGATCGAGCTCCGTCTGCGCGCCGTGGATGTCGAGGTTCACGCGCTTGTCGAGCTCCCGCGCCGTCTTGCGCAGGATGCGGTAAAGGCGCTCGGACAGGCTCGCGAACGGGACGGTGCGGATCGCGAACAGCCGCTGCTGCATTTCGCGCGAAAGGCGCGCCTGCGCGAGCAGCGCGGCATCGGCGTCGTCGAGGTTCTTGAGCAGCGATTGCTGCACCGTCGATACGTCGTTCACACCCTCGGCGAACGAACGCGTCAGTTCCTGGAAGCGGGTGTAGCGGTCGAGCTCCAGCGGATCGAAGTCCTCCTGCCCGGCACTCTGCGACATCCGCGACTGGATCTGCGTCTCGGCCTGCAGCTCGATCTCGCGAACCTGGCTGCGCAACCGAATGACGCTGCTCGTGAGCTCGAGCAGATTCGTTTTCAGCGCGCGCAGCTCGCCTTCGACGCGCGCGCGGGCGATCGCAACTTCACCGGCCTCGTTGACAAGGAGGTCCACCACGTCTGCGCGCACACGGAGCATCGCCTTGGCGACATCGACGTCGTGCTCGGGCGGTTGAGTCGGCCTTCCGGACGCCGGCAGCGCGACGGACGTCGCCGGCGCCGTGGACGTTGCGCCGGTGGATGCGACGTCCGCGACGGCGTGCGCTCGAGCGCGATCCTGCGCGGCAACGGGCGCCGCAAGCCATGGCAGCGGAACATTCGATTTGCCTTCGCGCAGTGCGTCCAGCACGAAGG
>JBKPOL010000140.1:0-3785 GCA_046733075.1 Pseudomonadota bacterium
GCTCGTACCACGGCCGCAGATTTCGCTCGAACTCCTTCTCGCGCAACTTCCGCTGCAAATCGGGCAGCGGAATCTTCACGGGGCAGACCACCCCGCACTGATTGCACATCGTGGATGCTTGCGGCAGATCGAGCGCGTTCTCGAGGCCCACGTACATCGGTGTCAGGATCGATCCGATCGGGCCCGGATAGACCCAGCCGTACGAATGCCCGCCGACGTTCTGGTAGACCGGACAGTGATTCATGCACGCGCCGCAGCGGATGCAGCGCAGCGCTTCCTTCACCTCGCTCGCCAGCACCGCCGTGCGGCCGCTGTCGACGATGATGAAATACATGTGCTCGACGCCGTGAAATTCGCCCGGGCCCTTGACTCCGGTAAGAATGTCGACGTAGTTCGAGATCGACTGGCCGGTTGCGGATCGAGGCAGCAGCCGCATCAGCGTTGCGACATCCTCGAGCGTCGGAACGATCTTCTCGATGCCCGAGATCGCGATGTGCACTTTCGGTAGCGTCGTCGTCAGCGTCGCGTTGCCTTCGTTGGTCACGATGACCACCGAACCTGTCTCGGCAACAAAGAAATTGCCGCCCGAGATGCCCATGTCAGCGGTCAGGTAATGGGTGCGAAGCTCCTCGCGCGCCTCGAGGCAAAGCTCCTCGATGCCTTCCTTCCGAGGCTTTCCATGCCGCTTGTGGAACAGATCGGCGACCTCCTCTCGCGACTTGTGCAGCGCCGGGCCGATGATGTGCGACGGCGGCTCGTAGTTGTTGATCTGCAGGATGTATTCGCCGAGGTCGGTCTCCACCACCGTGAGACCGGCGCCCTCGATCGCGTGATTCAGCGCCGATTCCTCGGACACCATCGACTTCGACTTGATGATCTTGCGGACATCGTGCCGGCCCGCGATTTCGAGCACCAGCGCGTTGATCTCCGCGGGCGTTTCGGCGAACAGCACGGTCGCGCCGTGGGCCCGCGCGTTCTCCTCGAACACCGTGAGCCACACGTCGAGGTCGTCGAGCGCGCGCTGGCGGATAGCACGGGCGGCTTCGCGCGTGCCCTCGAAGTCGTCGAGCTCCGTCAGCGCTACCTTCCGTTTCTCGACGAACTTGCCCTTGATCTTCCGCAGGTTGTACTGCAGCTGAGCGTCGTGCAGCTTGATGTGCGCGCGCTCCTTGAAGTACATCGATGCGACCTGCATGTCGTCCTTCCTCAGTCCTTCATCTCACTCGCGTGCGATCACCGTATGGGGCGGGGCGATCGCACAGCGCTCGACGCCTTCACGTCGACGACGACTCGCCCGCCAGCACTTCAGCAATGTGCATGACGCGCGTCGCCTCCCCGCGCCGGCGCAGCCGCCCCTCGATGTTCAGCATGCATCCGAGGTCGCCCAGCACGACCATCTCGGCGCCGCTGTTCACGATGTGCTGGCATTTGTTATCGGCGAGACGCGACGAAATCTCGCCGAACTTGACTGCGAAAGTTCCGCCGAAGCCGCAGCACATCTCGCACTCCGCCATTTCGGTGACGCGCACGCCGTCCATCCTGGCGAGAAGCGCACGCGGTTGCGCCTTCACGCCCATCTCGCGCAGTCCGGCGCACGAGTCATGGTAGGTGATCGTTCCGCGAAATGTGCCGGGCACTCGTTCGAGCTTCAGCACGTTGAGAAGAAAATCCGTGAGCTCGTACGTCTTCTTCGCGAGCGCAGCCACTCTCGGCGACCATGTCGCGTCATCGGCGAAAAGCTCGCCATAGTGCGTGCGGATCATTCCGGCACAGGAGCCCGAGGGTGCCACGAGGTAGTCGCAGCGCTCGAATTCGGCGACCACCTTGCGTGCGAGCGCGATCGTATCCGCGCGGTCCCCTGAGTTGTACGCCGGTTGACCGCAACAAGTCTGCGTCGGTGGCACAAACACTTCGGCATCGCCCGCTTCGAGCAGCCTGATCGCCGCGAATCCGATCGACGGCCGCATCAGGTCAACCAGGCAGGTAACGAAAAGACCGACGCGCATGAAAATTGAATCTGGAAGCGACCGATGTTAGCACGCGGGCGCGCGGTCCCGCGGTGCGTCAGGGGAAGTTCGATTGCGCAAGCGCCGTGGCGCAGAGGGCGATCAACTGCTGGGGCAAGACGCCCAGGATCAGCAGCAGCAGGCCGTTCGCCGACAAGGCAAGCCAGGTGTCGCCGCGGACCACGATTGGCATCGTTTCGACTGGATCGTCGAAGTACATGAGCTTGACGATGCGCAGGTAATAGAACGCGCCGATCAGCGATGTCAGAACGGCGATGACGGCAAGCCACACGAAGCCTTCGTTCACGGCTTCGGTAATCACCATGAACTTCGCGTAGAAGCCGATCGTCGGGGGAAGTCCGGCGAGCGAGAACATGACGAGCAGCATGATGAACGCCCACCACGGCGAGCGCTGATTCAGCCCTTTGAAATCGTCGAGCTGGTCGCTCTCGAAGCCCTGGCGCGACAGCAGCAGCACGATGCCGAACGATGCGAGGCTCGTCAGCGCGTAGGAGACCGTGTAGAACATGGCCGAAGCGAAGCCGTCGCCCGTCGTCGTCAAGAAGCCGAGCAGCATGTAGCCCATGTTCGCGATCGTCGAGTACGCGAGCATCCGCTTGATGTTCGTCTGCGAAATCGCGATGAGGTTGCCGAGCACCATGGACAGGACGCAAAGAATGATCAGCATTCCCTGCCAGTCGACCGCGGAGCCCTGCAGCGCCCCGGAGAGAATGCGCAGCGTCATCGCGAATGCAGCGATCTTCGGCGCCGTTCCAATGAGGATCGTCACGGCGGTCGGCGCGCCGTCGTACACATCGGGAACCCACATGTGGTAAGGCACGACGGCGAGCTTGAATGCGAGGCCGGAGACGATGAAGACGAGGCCGAACGTAAGCAGCAGGCGGCTGCCGTGGCGCTCGTAGATGGCACGGGCAACGGTGTCGAGGTCGAGCGACCCGGTAGCGCCGTAGATCATCGAAAGTCCGTACAGCAGCATGCCCGAGGCAAGCGCGCCCAGGACGAAATACTTCATCGCGGCCTCGGACGAGCGCGGATGATCGCGTGGCGAGGCGACGAGTGCGTACAGCGAGAGCGACATCAGCTCGAGCCCGAGATACAGCGTGAGGAAGTTGGCACCGGTGATCATCACCTGCATGCCGAGCAGCGCGAACAGGGTCAGCACGAAGACGTCACCGCGGAACAGGTTGCGCGCGACGAGGTAGCCGCGCGAATAGAACAGCATCAGCGACACGGACAGGAAGCATGCCACCCTCAACACATCGGCGAGCCGGTCATCGACGATCAGGCCGTGATAGCCGTGAATGACTTCGGGGTTGCGGGTAACGATTGTGACGCCGGCAGCGAGCAACAATGCGAGCTGGGTAAGCCAATAGCTGATGTGGCGGCGGTCGTCCGGAATGAACAGGTCGATCAGCAGGATCAACGAGGCGGACGCCAGAATGATGATCTCCGGCAGCGCGGCCCAGTAATTCAGTTGTGCGAGCATCGGCGGAGGCTTCTTTAGAGCTTCGAGCGGGCAACGACCTGCAGCAGGTCGGTGACCGATGTATGCATTACGTCGATGAAGGGCTTCGGCCAGATGCCCATCGCGAGCACGGCCGCGGCGACCGTACCGAGAAGCCAGAACTCGCGCGATCCGATGTCCCTGAGCTTCGCGACATTGTCGTTGGCCACCTCGCCAAAGATCACGCGCTTGTACATCCAAAGCGTGTATGCGGCGCCGAGGATCAGCGTGATCGCCGCACCGAAGCCCAGCCA